>CBINJX010000028.1:0-13626 GCA_966251085.1 uncultured Verrucomicrobiales bacterium | reverse complement strand
GCGGTGCGGATGTACCGGCACGGTCTCGGCGATTGTTTCCTGCTGGCCTTTCCGGCGGAGGGGAAGAAGCCGTTCTACATGCTGATCGACTGTGGTGTAATCCTCGGCACGGAGGATGCGCCGAGCAAGATGAAGAAGGTGGCGCGCGATCTTCATACCGCGACCGGCGGCGACATTCATCTCCTCGTCGCCACACACGAGCACTGGGATCATCTCTCGGGTTTCGTTCAGGCGCGGGAGGCGTTTGAGAAACTGACGATTCATCACGTCTGGATGGCGTGGACGGAGGACCCGAAGGATGAACTCGCCAACCGCTTGCGGGCTCGCCACCAGAAAGAACGGGAGGCGCTCCGTCTGGCGATCAACCGTGCGACCGGGGCGCACAACGTTCAGCACATCTCCGAGGTTCTCAGCTTCTTCGGTGATCCGGCTGCGCTTGCGGTTGCCGGGGAGAATACGACGGCATCCGCTCTGGAGTTCATTCGCAACCTCGTGGCGAAGAACGGTGGGAAACCTGCGTATCTCCAACCGGGGGGAGGTCCGCTGCCCATCCCAAATATCGACGGGGTTGGCAATGTACCGGGCGCACGGATCTTTGTCCTCGGACCTCCCCGTTGCGAAAAGACGCTGAGGAAGATCAATCCATCCGCGAAGCATCAGGAAACCTATCACGAGAACAAAGCGGCGATGCGAGCGATCGACACCTTTCTCGCGGCCGCGATCCCGGAGGATTCTCCCCTTTTCGACTCGGATCTGAAGGAGCGGAGTTATCCTTTCGATAAACGCCTCTGCGTTCCGATCCGCCAGGCAAAGCGGAACGCCTTCTTCAAGATGCACTACGGCATCGGCCTGGAGAATCATTCCGAGGCGTGGAGGAAGATCGATGACGACTGGCTCGGGACCGCGGGTGAGCTTGCGCTGGCCCTCGACAGCTACACGAACAACACGAGCGTTGCGCTGGCGATCGAGTTGCTCCCGAGCCGTGAGGTGCTCCTCTTCGTGGCAGATGCCCAGGTGGGAAACTGGCTCTCGTGGGACGCACTGAAGTGGAAGCTCGATGGCGAGGAGGTAACGATTGATGACCTGATGCGGCGCACGGTTCTTTACAAGGTCGGGCATCACGGAAGCCATAACGCCACAATGCGCGAGAAAGGGCTGGAGCGAATGAGTAACGACAAGCTCATCGCTCTCGTCCCGGTGGATGAGAAGGTCGCGCACGAAAAGAAGAACTGGCGGAAAATGCCGTTCGTCCCGCTGATGGAACGGCTGCGGGAGAAGGCGAAAGGACGGGTGCTCCGAAGCGATCGCGAGATCCCGCCGAGGCCAGATGGGATCTCCGCGAAAGAATGGAAACCTTTTGAAGATGCTGTCGAGGCATCAGCAGACAAACTCTACTTCGACCTCTCTCTACCCATTGATTGCCATGAGTAACACCCATTCATCCCCCACCCCGCCGGTGGATCCGCGTGAACCGGTCAGTCTCATTGACATCAACACCCGCGCCACAGGCCTGCAGGACGGAATGGCGCTCTGTCTCTCCGGTGGAGGTTACCGGGCAATGATCTTTCATCTGGGTGCGTTGATCCGGTTGAACGAAGTTGGATTGCTGGCAGGCTTGAAGCGGATCTCCAGTGTCTCGGGTGGATCGATCACCGCCGCGCGGCTCGGAATGCAGTGGCGGAATCTGAAATTCGAGAACGGCGTCGCTGCCAACCTGCATGAGTTGGTGATCGAGCCGGTGCGGAGGCTTTCGGAGCAGACGATCGATCAGTGGTCGATACTCAGCGGGCTTCTCACGCCTGGCGTTTCAATCAGCGACAAGGTCACTGCCGCGTATCAGAAACATCTGTTTGGCAATGCGACGCTCCAGGATCTCCCGGCCGATCACGAAGGACCGCGGTTCGTGATCAACGCGACAAATGTGCAGAGCGGTGCGCTCTGGCGATTCTCTCGTCCGTACATGGGCGACTACAAAGTGGGACGCGTGCCGAATCCAACGATTCCACTCGCAACGGCTGTCGCGGCATCGTCCGCCTTTCCTCCAATCCTTTCGCCAATGGTGATGAAGCTGAGCCCGCAGGACTTCATGCCAGATTCAACGGCGAAACTGAACGGCTCCGAATACAGGGAGAAGGTGGTACTGTCGGACGGAGGTGTTTACGACAACCTCGGACTGGAGACGGCATGGAAGCGTTTCAAGACACTGCTGGTGAGCGACGGCGGCGGACAGATGCAGCACGAAGCGAATCCCAAGCGCGACTGGGCGCAGCACGCAGTACGTGTCACGGGGATCATCGACAATCAGGTGCGGAGCCTCCGGAAACGCCAACTGATTTCAGCTTTCAAGGATCAGCAGGAACCGCATGACGGTACATATTGGGGAATCTGGAGCGACCTTGAGCAGTATCCCGAGTCGCCCGTAAACTTCCCTGAAGATGCCGCGAAGAAACTCGCAGCAGTACCCACGCGTCTGCAGAAGATGCGACCCGAATTGCAGGACGGACTTATCAAGTGGGGCTATGCAGCCTGCGCAGCTGCGATCGCCAGCCACGTGCAGCGTGGATAACGGGGCGAGCCTTGGAGTGCGGTGTCACGTCGTGGGCGAAGGCGGGACGTGCCACCGCCTTCGGAATGCCGGGCTCAGGTGGCAGGCCGGAATGCTTTACGCATAACTTCCCGTGGCGCCCCACCTTCGCCCGCGCTTGCCACCGCACTCCAAGGTGGCGCCCCGTAGTTTCACGCGTCCTACGACTTCAAATCACTCGGCGAGAAGCGGAAGATTCGCACCTTTCCATTCACATCGACCACGATGAACGAGCGTGCGATGGGGCCGCGCATTACCGCGAGCGGAGGAGCGCCGCGCCAGCCGAAACGCGCTGAACGCAGGCGTCCCCGGCTATCGGCATCGAAGAGAAATCCATGCTCCGTTGTGAGGGCGACGAGCAGCCGGTCGTTCGTAAAACCTGCAACGGCTTCCGCGACATCTGCATCGATCACATGCACGCGCCCGTGATGTACACCTAGCCAGCAGATGGCAACACGCGTTTCGAGCAGCACCGCAACATGCGGAGCCCCCCAGGCAGGGGCGGGTTCGAGTCCGATGATCTGTTCATCAAACTCTGCGAGAGGCGCCTGCGCGGAAGTGCCACAACGATGCAGCGAGGATCCTGCGGCAAAGATGACCTCCTGCCCCGCTGCGGCAAGATGAGCCCGAGGCATCCGCAGCGGACCATCATTCTCCGTTTGCGCCAGAGTGATCGGCGGCGCAGGGAAACTCGCGACCAATTGACCCCGCCGCTGAAACCCCGAAATTACCGCGCCGGTCGGTGTAGGACGCAGCACCCAGAGCGTACGATCCGTCGCGAATGCAGCCGCGGAGACTGGATCTGCAAGCCATCCGGGTGAACCCGCCCGCAGTCCGGCAAAGACATCGGTAGGCGGCAGTTCATGCTCCGGCAGCGGCGGCGCATGGACCCCGGCGAGAAAGACATATTCATCCGGCCGCGTAGAGGCGCTGAGAATGAACTCCCGGCTGCCATACTCAGGCGGCTCCGTGTTGTTCCAGCGCACCGTCTGGGAAGCACCTTCAAAGGTGCAGCGAAGTAGATCCACTCCGCCCCGGCTGATCCCTGCCACACAGAATCCTCCGCTCACCGGTGTGGCACAGAGCCACTGTGCGCGGCTGTTGGGCAGATGAAACTCCGCCAGCATCTCGAGCGTCGCGGAATGAGTCCCTGCGGGGACGATGACCTTGGGCTCCAACCGCGGAGTCGGAAGAGATGGCGCTTTCGGCTTATGGAGATCGAGAAACCGGTGGGCGTCATGGGTCAGCAAACGGTCGTCCGGTGCGAGCCCGGGCAACAAACGAACAGCCGCTCGCCGTGTTTCATCATCCTCCGCCAACGCAATGCACCGGGCGATCTGCTGCCGCCCGAATTCCTCTGCGAGCGCCCTAGTTGCACGGTCCGGATAAGTCGTCTGCAGCCCGCTAAGTACACGAACCAGCGGAAGCACTCGGTGCATCGCCACGGCACCACCAGCCACCCGGCGCAGAAGTTTCGCAGATTCTGCATGTTCGCCTGCATTCCCCCGCATCGCAAAGCAACGCTCCAGGCAGCGGCTCGCCTCCGGGTTGGCCGGCCATGCGGATTCCAGCAACGCCAAGGCCTCGTCGCGTGCATTCAGCTTCTGCTCCAGCACCGCGGCGGCTTGGAAAAGCCTGCGCTCACTGACCAGCTGGTTCGCCCATCGCCGGAAGGTCGCCGTCGCCTTCTCCTCCTCACCGAGGCGAAGATACAGCTCCGCGAGCGGCTCGAAAGCTCGAGCGTCTTCATAGATCGCCACCGCCTCAGGAATCATCCGTGCCTTCACAAAGCAGGTCGCGGCTTCCATCGCCTGATGCAAGTGATCCCGGTAAAGAACCGCAGCCTCCTGCCAATGTTCCCCCTCCGAGAGTACGCGGGCGGCTGCGAGCATGTCGCCCAGCAACTCGGCGTGGATATATGCAGCGCGCCTATACCGGCCGAGCTGCCGCTCACGCTCAGCCAGCTGCAGATACTGCATCCTGAGCTGATGCAGCAGATCGGGAGGAACGTGCCAGAAGTCGGCTCCGCGACCTCCCCTGAGCCGGTCCAGGGAAAAATCCGCGGCACGACTACCGAGTTCCGCGCTAGGCGGGTTCACTCCGCGATGCATTCCGGAACCGCTCAACGGCAAAGCCCGCTTCAGCCCTTCGTCTGGATTCTTTTCCAGCTGATCGAGCAACCGCAGTAGCGAGCGATTCCGCGCCATTGCGACCTCGCGGGAGGCTCCATGCACATGCTCGGACACCCACTGCTCCATCCGCTCAAAAGCGGAGGCCTGCCGCGGATCCGATCCGGAACCTCCAAACAGCCCCCGCAGCTTCCGCATTCCCCGGCTGAATGGATCCGCTCCGGGCTCACTTTTCGAAGGCGGCAATTCATCCGGTGAACCCGAGCTGATATCCGCCGCCTCGGCGCCGAAGAGATTCTCCAGTGAAAGCTCCGTGCGCAGGGAAATCGATTCGATACGCGGATGTGGTGCAAGTTCCACTGGTGCGCTCTGCCATACCGCCTGGCGCTCGGGGAAACCTGTGAGCAGGTCCCAAATCCCGAGCGCTTCATCGAGAGCGAAACCGATTGCCCCTACTCCCGGATGAAACACAACAACCTCGTGTCGCTTGAGGCTCTTCAGCTCCGATCCGGTCATCGCCGGCAACAGCCGCGCGTGCACCGGGATGTAAAAACCTTCCGTTACACTCCCGAATGCAAGGCCCCGCGGAGGCCTCACAGGAGTCATGGGCTCACCACTCGTTGTAACGAGAAGCCCTCCCGGGGAAAGATCGGAGCCAGATTTCGGGATGACGAACAGCGTCAGCTTTCGCTCATCGAGCTTCCATGCGGTGATCTCCTCGATCCAGCGCGCAGGGTCATCTCCGCTGATCAACCAGGCATTCGCAGGCCTTTGTGCGTCTTCTGTCGGCTCGAGGCGGAGTTCGACATCGATCATTCGAAACAGCCAGTTGAGAGTTGAGGGTTGAGAGTTGAGAGCCACGAACTGGCAGATCGGGAACGCTCACCGTATCGGCCTCGCGGGCGAATCTCCGTTTGGTATTTTGCAAGGCGCAGCCGTCGAAGCGTAACGCGGGCATTCGATTGATATCCTGTAAAGATTCTCAGGATCATAGGATGGCATTCGCAAACTGCTGCACGTATCCGGCAATGATTGCTGCATCACCTGCGCCGGGTTCGTGATCCCCGACAAAGTACGGTGGGCCGATCTTCCGTCCGTCCGAAGCCCATGCCGGCATAGACGTGCTCTCGGCGAGGACAAACGTGACCTCGGGCGTGCCTGTATTGCTGCTCTGCAGATGCAGCAGTCCGCGCTCGTCGAGGAACGCACGGCTGCCGTCAGGCCATTCCACATACCGCATGGAAACATTCACATCCGGACCGCCCTGCCATTCCCTGAATGCCAACGGCCGGATTACCGCCGAGTCATCCTCATGGCGGACGAACTGGAATTTCTCATCTACCCCGAATGCGATCTCCACGTAGTACCCCTTGTGCGCCCGGAGCATCAGCGATCCCGCGGGAGAAAGCGCCACGTGAGTAAAGCGCGAGCGGACAGTCCAGCGGGGTGGCTCGGCGAAGTCGTCGAAGAATCGTTGTGGAGACTGTGATGGGGACCAACTCCAGCTGATGGAGCGACGGTCCAACGTGGCCATCTTCGCCTGGGAGCCGTTCAGCCGCATCCAGACGCGGTTGCCGCTTGGTGAAGTTTCAGCACGCACCACTCGTCCGGTAGCCGGCGGCAGATCGAGCGGATGCGAGATTGCATAGATCCGCCCTTCCTGGTCCACCACCCACGGCATCTCATAGCCGATCCGGTCAAACATCGGGACCACAGGATCCTTCAACTCCCGAGGTGGACGGAGAGTGGTGATGCTCAAGTTTGAGCCATCCCAATAGAAGATACCGAACTCCGTCTTTCGACTGGAGAGCGACAGATCGAGAAACCGCGTGCCGATCACCCTAGCAAAGGACGGGAAGTTCCCCCGTCCCACGGACTGCCCGGTACTGAGCGAGATCACCTCTGCGTGACTGCGGAATACGATGTAGAGAAAACCCGCCCGGGTGAATGCATGTAGCGCGAGTCCCTTGTCACTCGGCACCACTGTCGTCTCAACGGCATCCGCCCCTGTGCCCCGATCCACAAACCAGCGCGCCAGATGCACTTCGCCATCGTGCGCGTGATGTTTTACCGCGACCCAACAGTTCTCGGCTCGGGCATGGAGGAGCCCAAGAGTTCGGCCCCGAAGATTTGGCGTTGGTAGCCGGAGCGCGCCACGGCGTGCGCCGCTCCAGCACCAGAGTGATCCCTCGCCGGTCAGGCAGACACCACCGCCTTCGCTTGTCGCCCAGCCGTATTCCACCGAGCCCTCCGGCGGCAGGAGAAATGGAAACGGCTCTGCTCGGAAGATCGCAGGGAGATTGCGCGAACCATCCCGCAACGGCAGCTCCGGTCTAGCGGTCCCGAAGAGGCAGTGAGGATCGATCCGCACTTCGTTCATCGGCCTGAGCCCACGAGGGCCACGGGTGAAGATCGAAACTTGTCCCTCCCGGGTGACGCCCACCGCGTAAGTGTTCACCTGCCCAGCAGGAAGTCGCTCCACGAAGGCACGATCCTCCAACGCCGCGCGATGCGTAATGACGATCAAGTCGGTCGGGTTCCTGGGCTGTTCGCTCTGACGCAACAGCGCATCGAGCGCCGCACTTGCGTCGATCCGGGAATCAAGAGAACCAAGGAGTTCCACGATACCTTCCGGAGTCCAGATCTTCACCGGCAGCGCCTCATCTCCAGAGGAGCGGTAAACTGCGGGAGCGACTCGCTTTCCGGACTTCGCCAGAAATGCGAGGGCTGCAGACACAGCGAGAACTCGCGGTGTTCCCCACATCCGCAGACCGACATCGATCAGCACCAGCAACCGGGAGGGCGGATGGCTCGCAGCGGGCTCATGCCGCGAGTAGAGCGCCTCATTTAGAGCAAGTCGTACCGCGAGCGTGTCGTCATCGTGAGCCAACTCAGAAAGGAGCAACCGATGCAAAGGGCCACGATTTCCGATATCCGACACACCGCCGACGGCTTCATCCTTGTCCTGTGAAAGTGCTTCCGGGAGCGTGATCGCCGCCATCAGCTGCCGGGCAACCCGTGCAATCCCCGCGACCTGCGGGTCGTCGAGGAGATGATTCAGCAGGTCACCAATCTGAATGGAAACCGGCACTTCCAACTCCGGAGCCGCTTCCGGAAGCTGAGAGAGCCCCGTTTGCAGGAGTCTTTGAATGGCGTCCTCGTCCAGCCCCTCGAGCTGACGTTCTAATGCCAGGAGATCACCCACCAAATCCCCTGCCCTTCCACGTTCATCCATCTCCAACATGTCCGCGAAGGGCAGGTCGCTTCGGAGAGCGTTCAGCACCGTCTCGACGGAAGCCGACGAGCGATCGCGTTCGAGGAGAAGATAAACCGCCAGCGCTCCACGCGCCGGAACCCCACTCTTCAGCGCCGAAGGAAGCGCTGCGAGGGATCGGAGTGCCGGTGCGGTGTGGTCCGAAAACCACGGCACTTTCCCGCGACAGGCTGCAAGCAGCAGCATGAGCGCTCCCGGCCGGGGAAGACCACGCGCGGCGAAACGCTCGACGATCTGGGCAAGCTCCTCCCGGAAGACAATCGTCGTGCCGTCCTCCCAGATCACCGCTTCACAATCCTCATCCCAACGCCATGGCGCATCCGTGGATGGCACCAGCCATGTCGCAGCAGCGGCAATTTGGGCGAGATCATCAAGCATATCGCTCCGGAGTAAGCATGAGGCGGACAGTGCTGCGCGCCGCCGCATTCCAGGCGGAACGCGGCACACGGGAGCAGTTTCCCTCTTTGCGTAAAATCACGAGTTCGGAATCATCCAGTCCCAGAGCGCTCCGCACGCTTCCGGCGGAGACTGGTGGATGCCAATGAAAACCGGCAGGCACCGCAATACATTCCGCTTCCACAAAGCGGTCTCCCGGCAGAGCCGGCAGCGGAACACCCCGAATCAGTACCCTATGAGACGCCTGCTCGTTCACGGCAAATGAAAGGCACCGCAACCGGATTTCGGGCGCTGTTTCCACATACGCAATCCAATCGTCCCGCGCCACCTCCAGCAGATTCGGTTCGCTGCTGCCTGCCGCAGGGCGCAGCTCGATCGCTACACCATTCGGCTGACGCCCCGGCACGAAAGGTTCAGGCAAGCGCGGGCGAAGGAACGCATCCAATGGCTGCCACGCACAACTTGGAAACACCCCTTCAGTGAGCAGCCGTCCCCTGCGGCGTAGCCGCCCGTTTTCAGCCACCTCGTAGCGCTCCTCCCACGGCACGTGCCGCGCGGTTTCTTCGTCCATGGGCCGGAGGCGCGGACCCCGCACCCACACCTCGCCGTTCACCTGTCCCGCCTCCAAACCACGAATCAGCCGCACCGCGCCGAGCGCGCTCGCAGCTCCAACCGCGATTCGTCCCGCCCAGGTGAACGCTTCAAGTCCCATTGGCCTAATATCTCACACAGTTGCCCGGGTTGGACCCAATTCGTCCCACAGGGTTTTCACTCGTTGCAGCAATTGCTCACGCCGTTCAGGTGAACGCACCCATTGAACGCGTCCGTCGAGAATGGCGAGCCGGTCCCGGAGGAATGCGCGATCCGCTTCACTCTGCTTAGCGGCGGCCTGTCCGGCCAGCCACTGCAGGTCGCGCGCGAGCGCTTCCGCATCCGGCGTGGACGAACCATCGGCAAGCGGATGACGTTGTTCGCCGTCGTCGCGACTCACCGCTTCATTCACCAGAGCGCGCAGAACCTCCTGCTGATCGTCGGAATCCCAGATGTACCGCAGGACCCAGAGATCGGAGGTGCGCGCCTCGGTACGGCCGCAGAGAAAGGCACTTGCGGCGATCACCCGCTGGAGCTTCACCGCACGACGATCGGAGACACGAATGCCCGCATGCCGAATCCGGTGCACGAGCGCCACGTATTCCGGTCGCACGGCTTCCAAGGAAACCTGTGTGGCGAGCTTCTGCGCATTCCGGATATCCGCAAAACTGAGCCCCGCACTGCGAGGGTTCGCCTGCTCCAGACGCCATCCGGCCTCGAGCACCTGGCTCAACTGCTCGGAAGGAACGTATCCCGAGTGCACTCGGAGGAGGAAACGGTCGAAGAGCGCATTGAGCGCGTCGTCCTCGGGCAGATGATTGCTCGCGCCGACAAACATGAGCGCACGAACTTGAAGCCGCTCACGTCCGCGGTTCACCATGCGTTCGTTCAGCGCAGAGAGCAGGCTGTTCAGGATCGCACTGTTCGCGTTGAGCAATTCGTCGAGAAAGACGAGCGACGCCTCCGTCAGCATTCCCTCAGTGTTTGTCGTCAGCTCTCCCTCGCGCAGCTTGCGGATATCAAAAGGGCCGAAAAGCTCCGCGGGTTCGGTGAAGCGCGTAAGCAGATAGGAAAATGCCTGGCCGTGAAGATAATCACCGAGGCTCTGCACGAGGGCACTCTTGGCAGTTCCCGGAGGCCCGAGGATGAACAGGTTTTCCCCGCCAATCAGCGAAACCCCAAGTAGATCGATGACCTCCTCCTTACCTACGAAGTCCCGTTTCATGGGCTCGAGCACCTCGCGTTTCAGGCGTTCACCAATCGATTCAGTCTCCGCGGAAAGCATGGATTATAGGTCCTTCGCTGAAAGTTAATGGTTGAGGGTTAGGAGTTGAGAGCCCTGTACCAGCGGTTCAGAGCGAGCAAGCGTGGTGACGCTGGGGTTGTTTGCTGACTACTCAGTACTTTCTTCACGCCTTCACGCATCCGGTTCGCTGGACATTTTCAAGAGACTCCCACTCTGGCACTGCTGCAACTTTCCCTACTTCTTTCGCGATCTGCGGTGCAAGTTCCGGATGCGCCCCGAGCGCAACTCGCACTGCCGTGGCAACTCGAGGATCGCCAAGACGGCTCACATCGCCAGTGGCGAGAATCCGGTCCACGTACAACTGACGCAACGCGGGATGATCGATGAACGGCTCAATATCGGCGATTGAAAGTTCCTTCACACCGACTGACGAGAGCGGCCATTCTCCGGCCATTTGTCGCAAGCGCTTCGCCAGCGGATCATCGGCAGCGAGCCTTTCGACCAGCTTGATCAGATCAGGCAGATAACGAAGAAACAGATCCGCAGAATAATCCACTTCGGCGGATCGAGGTTCAGGACAGGTACGCGAGAAAATGCGCGCACTGTTTTGCGGGCCGAGATCACGAGCAATCGTAAGACGGGCAGACTCGGCTAGCATCTGTGCCGCCCATCTGGCAACCGGGAGATCGAGATCAGGAGCCTCTCCCGCCAGTTCGAGCCGGGCGGATCGATCAAACCGGAGGATCTCCGCATTTACCTCTGGTCCTATCTCGAAATTCGCCCCGGGCGGGAGAACGGTCACCTCGCCGGTGGTGAAGAGCTGTTCGAGAAAATTTCTCATGCAGGGGGTCTTTCATCTGTGCACTACCGAAGCGGATTCGCAAGACACCTCCAAATAGGGCCTGTGGAGAGATTGAAAGTGCCAGGTGCCAAGTGAAAGTGCCAAGTGGGTCCCAGTGTTCAGCGCCAACTGAGCACTTCCTCACTCAATCTCCCCTTCAAACTGCACCTCACGCCACTCCTTGATCCCGATGATCTCCTTCGCGAACTCGGTGGCTCGATCAGCCTCTGGTGTATCGAGCGCGCGGAAGACATGCCAGACCGGCTTCTTTCCGAGCGGCTCTTCCGAATCATCTGGAAAACGACGGAGCCCGATACGGAGGCCGCCCTCGTGCCGATTATCCACCCAGTTATGGAAATGAAAGACTTCTATACTTTCGAGGCGCTCGAGCTTTTTCCATACGTACGCCATCGCTGCCGCTTGTTCACGGAGTGACTTCTCACTGTAGTCAGGCGAGTTCGGCCCCTGTTCGGTCAGATGCACGAGGCGCCGGTGTTTCCCTGCAAAGAGCGTGCGTGGTTGCTGCACCCATGCGTCGAGGACTTCGATGTTGTGGAAAGTAATCTGTGGAGTGTCGAAGGAGAAACGCGCGAGTTTGTCTTCCCAAGTCCGCGGGTTCCGCAGGTCCTGCGGGTATGGATGGTGCGCAATCGCCCAGTCGAAATCGCCTTCAGCACGGGAAAACTCCAGCAGCAGCTCCAGCAGGTCGCGCGAGGGATAGAAATGCGGCGAGGCCTTCTGGGTCCAGTAGTGGGTCAGCGAGATGAACGGCTTCGCGTGCGCATTGTACTGCCGGGCGATGAGGTGAACGGTGCGCATCGAGCGCTGATAGAGATCCAGATAACGGAGAGCCGTCTTCTCGCCGGCATTGGTCCACTCCCACGCGGCGTCCACCTCGTTGTGAACAATCCAGTGGTGAATCCGGCCGTGCGCCCCATCGGGCTGACTGTACCGCCGTGCAAGAAAATCCAGAGCTGCCGCATACGCCGCGTGCCCCTCTGCACTCGTTACATTTGGCATCGCAAAATGCCCCGAAGGATGCGCGTCGGGATGAGCGACGAGCCGGCCCCATTCGCGATCAGGCGATTTCGCAGCCTGATCTACGAGAAGAATCGCTGAAACGATGAGCCGACGTTTTGCGGCTTCCAGCAGCGTGCCATCCAGATGCTCGATCGCGTGCCTCTCGACATACCAGGTCCGGCCACCGTACTCGAATGCAATCCTCCGGTCTCCCGGAGCCGTTCTCATGAAGTTGCCGAGCAGAATATTCACCGTGACGGCGCTGATCCCCAATTCATCGAGATCGCTCAGAGGGCGACCGTGCCACAATGCACCCAGCCCTTTCCTTCCCCGTGGCTTTTCCTCCGGGAGATTCCATCGAGGCGCAATGGAATCGCAGTACCGCGCATGGGACTGCAACGTGAGGCGTCCGTTCTCTTCCCGGGCGACCGCCCACCGGGAGAAGATCCGGTCGCGCATCAGATCTCCGTCCGCCACGGACCGCTCCAAGGCAAGGGTGAAACGCCCCTGCTGATCCGCTGCTATGGCCTCCGCTTTCCGCAGTGCTGCAGCCTCGGTGACCTCCGCAAATATCGGCACTTCGACAAGTCTCAAACCCTGGGTCCCGGGAGTGATCCGGCCTTCAATGGTGATCCGTCTCTCGTCGGCGTGCACCTTGATGATCTCGCACGGAAATTTCGCGTCGAGGTACGCTCGCAACTCGCGGTCGCGCCCCTGCTCCCGTTGCTTCTGTTCAGTGCGCCGCTGTTCAAATGCGCGCTCTGCCTCGGAAAGCGGACGCAACCGGAGATTGCGCAACTGGATCGTTCGACCGGGTTTCGTCCCGAAGTCGATACGCAGTGCGGTTACCCGCTTTGAAGTGTTCTCGAGTGCCGGCCGCAGATCGACGCCAAAGGAACTCCATCCTTCACTCCGCCCGAGCGCTTCGCTCCGGACGCTCACGGCTTCTGTCGCCCGGGGAAGGAGAAACACCTGTACGGTATCTGTACCGGTCAGGCTGAAGTAGTCGAAAGAGAGAACATGATCGCGAGAAAGGTCTGCATCCGGTGGCAGTGGCAACGTGAACACCCAAGGATCGTCCCCCGTGGTGCGGATCTCTACAGAGCCGTCCGGCGAAGCTTTGAGGGCGAGATGATGCGCCCTGTTTTCGTCGAATGACAGCTGCGTTGCCGCACCGGTTCCACAGCACAGGAGAAGAATAGCCAGGAGTTGGAGGACGAGAGTACGAAAAGATGAGCTATTCACTGCAGTAGGGGTGGCAACGTGAAATAACAAAGCCGCGAAGGCCGGAAACCTTCGTGTGTTTTTCTTCCTCTCCAGGAAGAGAGGAGCACTAAACGAACGGGGCGCGCGTGAAGGTGGTGAAGAAAGTACCCAGTGCTCAGAAGTCAGTAAACAGCCTCAGCTTCGCAACGCTCACCCGCTCTGATCCGCCGGTGCGCGGCTCTCAACTCTCAACTATCTACTTTCAGAGAAGCCCCCGACCCGCACGCGGGTGAAGGAGGTAAAGAAAGAGCGCCTGGTGGATCGCGATCTCCGAGCGCG
>CBINJX010000027.1:0-13682 GCA_966251085.1 uncultured Verrucomicrobiales bacterium | reverse complement strand
CCCGCCCAGAACGGTGAGCACCTGACCGGGCGCTGTGCTCTGGTTGGTCAACGTAAAGTTCTGCGTACTGCCATCAGTCCCCAGAATGAGGCCGGCATTGATGGTCTGGCTGGTGATCACACTGCTATTCACAGTGATCGCTCCACCGTTGTTGAGCGTCAGAACCTGACTTCCGACAGCACCTGCTCCGATACTGTATACAGCCGCGGCATCCGAGTTGAAATCGATGTTCTGGACCGTGACACCGCTGCCGAGATCCAACGCAACATTGCCGCTTCCAGCGTTGTTGAAGGTTGCTGTGTCGCCCGTTCCCGGAACTCCCGAACTCCAGTTCGCTGCATCATTCCAGTTGATGCTGTTGGTACCAGTCCATGTCGCACTGGCTGCATCCACCTGAGGTGAAATCGACAGAATCGCAACAGTGGCAATGCTGGAGGCAAGGATACGTCGGGCAACCGGGCGGAGACTGGGCGGGTTCATCATGGGGTCCAAAGGGCAGTTCGCATTTGAGCGCCGTCAACTCTTGACGGCACCAGGGAGCTAGGGACGTAGCGTCGGAGTGGTGAATTGCAAGTGCTTCTGTTATCCCCGAACTGCATCCGCCATTTTCGATTTTGCGACGTCTTGTTAAGCAGGTGTTCCCATAGATTTATCAGTTCCTGCAACTACCCGCACTCTGCACCTTGGAGTGCCCATTACTCCTTGTTCTCGCGCCCAGCGGCTGCAATTGGAGACAGAGTACTCCCCGTTCGCTTCAAAGGAGCATGATTGAGGAGTGCGCTCCTTGGGGATGCCCGGTGTTCGCAGTCACCCCAGATGGTGAATGCAAACGGGAAATGCTCTAAACCTCAGACCTGCACCAGAAGTGGAAGCAGAGAAGAACGGAGGAGCGAAGCGGTGGATGTCGAGCTACTTGGGGGCTTAAACCAGCGATTTGCACTTCAGGTGCAAACGTTTGGCCTCAGACACCGAAGCATTGGCCATTTGTTGCGAAGCACCGCCCGTTTCCTGCGAAGCATCGCGGAAATCCTGCAAACGATGGCAGAAAATCCGCAAACGTTTGCGGATTTTCTGCGAAGCATCGCAGAAATTTTGCGATCGATCGCACCCGATCTGCGATCAATCGCACCCAGAGTGGAATGCGTCGCACCGAATGGCCAAAGCTTTGGCCCCCGAGGCCAGACGTTCCCATCCCGAGTGCAAACGATTGCAGCGGCTCTGAAATCGTTTGCGGAAGAAGTGCGATGCTTCGCAGACTTTCCGCAATCAATCGCAGAAATCCTGCGATCGATTGCAGACTTTCCGCGATGCTTCGCACTCCGGCTGCGGTGCTTCGAGGCATTTGGCCAATGCTTCGGTGTCCAGGTGCAAATGCGTGGGCACCCACCCCACCGGCTTGGCCCGGCTCCCCAGAGCTTAAGTTGCCGAGGCCTATCGTTCAAGCGGGTTTGCTCGTCGTGTGCGCCTACCCAGAGGCTCTGTCCCTCCTTCGTCATCGGAAATCTGCCCTGAAGGTTCGGGACAAAGCCGCCCCTCCTACACAGGAACCCATTCACTCTCGGCAACTCAGCCCGGCAACGATCCCCCTTCAATTCATCTGCCAAAACAGCAAAGGCATTACCCCTCCTCATCCCGGAATCTTTTGAGCAGCGCAGCTAGCTTATCGATTGCCTCCCCTGCCCGCGGTCCACTCGCACGCAGGATGAAACTCGCCCCGCAGAACAGGTTTGCGGAGAGCACTCCGAAGATGCTCTGTGCCGAGAAAGTTTCGCCGTCCTTGATGAGTTCGATGTTTTCCTCGTATCCGCGTGCGCAGCGAACAAAGGCAGCTGCCGGACGCGCGTGCAGACCGGCCTTGTTGAGCACGGTGAGGTGACGCTCGACGGGGCTTTCCTCTCGCGGCATCTCGAGCTCCACCTCGGCTCTCGCGTGCTCAGGCAGCTGAAGGCCGAGTTCGCCGAGTTGCCCGTTCAGCCAGTCCCGTGCGGTCCACTTTGCGACCGTCTCCCGCAGCTTCTCGATGCGTGCCATGCGTTGTTCCTTCGGCATCTCGATCGCTGAGGCAAGCGCATGGGCCGTCCCTTCGACGTCCAGTGGAGAGACCTGCAAGGCGCTCGCGCCAGCTTCGGAGGCGACTCCGGCAGTTTCCGAGACAACCAGCACACCCGGTTTCTTCGAGACGATCGCCCATTCCTTCACGACGAGGTTCATGCCGTCTTCATGTGAGTTCACCAGCAGCACGTCGCAGCTCTCCATGGCAGCAAACGCCTGTGCGCGGTCGTTGGTGTAGAAGACGTGAATGGGCTCAAAGCCGCACTCCGCACGGTGCCTCGCATTCACCTGCTCGATCTCACCGAATACAGCATCGTGATATTCACGGTACACGGTGAGGTCAGTGCGGGAAGGGATCAGGAAGGCGAGGAAACGTACGTGTCCGCGCAGTTCCGGATGAAGGTCAAGGAGGCGTCCAAACGCCCGGAACCCGAGTGCCTGGTTTTTGCTGGGATCGAGGCGGTCGACTCGGATGATATTGAACTTCCTGAGTTCGGGAGCGATTCGCTCACGGCAGGCAGCGACTTCTGCCGACTCCTGCACACGTCGCACCTCTTCCGGGTTCACACTTGCAGGAAATGCCCGCACCCGCACCTCGCGTTCCGGCAGGATGACGACTTTTCGGGCGTAATCTACTTCCCGTCCCAACAACTCCTCGCAGGCACCGAGAAAGGCGCGGACGTCTGCTGGTGTCTGCATCCCGACGACGTCTGCCCCGAGGAGCCCCTGGAGGAGTGCATCGCGCCAGTGTTTCGGCACCAGCTTGAGCATGGTGGGATCCGGGAATGGGATGTGGATGAAGTGCAGCCTCGGTGTGCCGGGGAACTTCTCCCTCAGCAGCGAGGGAAGCGGATAGAGGTGGTAGTCCTGAATCAGGAACGCAGAGATCGGGATCTCCGTGGCGACGATAGCCTCCGCCATTCGCCGGTTTGCCTCGAGGTAGTTCCCCCAGGCGCGGTGACGCTGCTCATCGAGCGAGCTGTAACCAAACTGCCCCACGAGATGATGCTGCAACATCCAGAGCACCTCGTTCGAGATATCGCCGTAGTAATCGCGATACACTGCAGCCGGCAAGGGCACGGGAACCACATTGAGTTCCGGATCCACCTGATCCTTTGCCGTGACATAGAGCCCAGCTCGGTCCGCCTCGCTGCCAGGCGGCTCGGAGACGCAGCAGAACCAGACTACGTTCGGCTGACGCGCGAGCGGCTCGATCATGCTGACCAGCCCGCCACTCGCAGTCTTGGCAACCCACCGTCCATCCTCCCAGATGAAGTCGTGCGGCCCGCGGTTTGAGACGATCGCAATGGTATTTCCCTCTACCCCGTTTTGATTTCGCATAAGCGCGAGAGATTGAGTTTTACGAGATTCCGTTTGCGCTCTTCGCGGCGGAGAAGGAATCGGCTCTCCGCTGCTCCACGTCCGGGATCATCCGTGTGGATAGATCCGCGCGTCCCGGAGGCTCGCAAAGGCGGTATCACCAACACGCAGATCCAGCTCACCAAAAAGTTGCCGGGAAAGCTCAGCCTCGAGTTCATCCCCCGTATCTATACGTTCCAACTCCAACCTCGCAATCGGTCCGGCCGAGTGCACATGCCGCACCCGGACCTCGATGGAGGCTACGCCGTTGCGGTATTTCGCGAGGTTCACATTGTGGGGACGCACGTATGCGACGACTTCTCCCTGCCGCAGGTCGTCCGCCGTGGGAAGAAGGATATCACCCACTGCGACACCTTTTTCACTCGCCGCGCCATGAAGTGCGTTCGATTCACCGAGGAACTCATGGACGAATGGCGTCGCCGGGTGATCGTAGATTTCCTCGGGCGTGCCCACCTGCTCGATACGAGCCTGGTTCATCACGACGACCCGATCGGCTACCTCCAAGGCCTCATCCTGATCGTGAGTTACAAAGACGGTGGTTACGTGCAGTTCCTGATGCAACTGTCGCAGCCATCGGCGCAGCTCCTTGCGTACCTTGGCATCGAGTGCACCGAAAGGTTCATCGAGGAGAAGCACCTGCGGATCGGTGGCGAGTGCACGAGCCAGTGCCACGCGTTGCCGTTGACCACCCGAGAGCTGGTTCGGATACCGGCCCTCGAATCCCTTGAGTTGCATGAGCTTCAGGAGGTTCAGGACTTTCTCCCGAATTGCAGGCTTTGACGGACGCTGTTTTCTGGGCAGCACGGAGAGGCCAAAGGCGATGTTCTTGAAGACCGTCATGTGACGGAACAGCGCATAGTGCTGAAAAACGAATCCCACCCGCCGCTGCCTCACGGGAATCGTCGTGGCGTCGTCGCCATTCAGCAGGATGCGTCCGGCATCCGAGCGTTCGAGGCCGGCAATGATCCGTAGCAAGGTAGTCTTTCCGGAACCGGACGGCCCCAGCAGTGAAACCAGTTCGCCGCTTCCGATCTCCAGGTTGATATCGTTGAGAGCGGTGTAGGTGCCGAACGTTCGGCTGATGTTTTGAATGGAGATACTCATTATATAGGCTTCCTGTTGCGCAGGTCAGCCGTGGTTAGAATTCAGTTGAGTTGAGAGTGTGGGAGCGGGATTCCACCACGGCCTTGATGACGAGCGTGATGAGGGCCAGGAGCGCGAGGAGCGAGGCGCAGGCAAAAGCGGCGACGAAGTTGTATTCGTTGTAGAGGATCTCGATGTGCAGCGGGAGCGTATTGGTCTCGCCGCGAATGTGTCCGCTGACGACCGACACCGCGCCGAATTCCCCCATGGCGCGTGCATTGCACAGGATCACTCCGTACAGCAGCCCCCATTTCACATTCGGAAGAGTGACATGCCAGAAAGCTTGCCAGCCGCTTGCCCCGAGAGTGAGGGCAGCGTGTTCCTCATCACTTCCTTGGGATTGCATCAGCGGGATCAACTCCCTGGCTACAAACGGAAACGTGACGAACACCGTCGCGAGCACGATCCCGGGCACCGCGAAAATAATCTCGATATCGTGCTCCTGAAGCCATGGCCCGAACCATCCCTGTGCACCAAAGAGAAGCACGTAGATGAGCCCCGCGATAACGGGCGACACCGCGAACGGGAGGTCGATGAGCGTGGTGAGCAGACTCTTCCCTGGGAACTCGAACCTGGCGATACACCAGGCAGCCGTGATGCCGAAGACGAGATTCAAGGGGACCGAAATCGCAGCGGTCAGGAATGTGAGTTGCAGCGCGGACCTCGCATCGGGGTCGTCGAAAGCAGACCAGTACGCCTCGAAGCCTTTGCGGAACGCTTCAGCGAACACCGCAATGAGCGGAAGCATCAGAAAGAGCAGCAAGAACAGAAGCGCCGCTGAAATGAGCGTCCAACGGACCCACGTGGATTCCGTGATCGCAGGCGCAGGGCGCAGCGTCGGCCGTGTGGTTGATATGGGAGCGAGAAGACCGGCCATGAAACTAATGGGCTGGAGCCGAATGCCGCTGCAGGCTGAAGCGCTGCAGCAGATTGATTAGCAAAAGGAGGATAAACGAGATCACGAGCATACTGACCGCAAGCGCCGTAGCACCGTGATAGTCGTACTGCTCGAGCTTCGTAACGATGAGGAGCGGGGTGATCTCCGTTTTCATCGGCATGTTGCCGGAGATGAAGACCACTGAGCCGTACTCCCCGAGGGCACGGGCAAACGCCAGCGAGAAGCCGGTGAGTAGCGCGGGCCAGATCTCCGGAAAGATGATGCGGCGGAAGGTGGTCCATCGCCCCGCCCCGAGTGTCGCCGCCGCTTGCTCTATCTCTGCGTCGAGATCCGCCAGCACTGGCTGGACGGTGCGCACGACGAACGGCAGGCCGATGAATGTGAGCGCAATCATGATGCCAATCGGGGAGAACGCTGTCTTTATCCCAAACTCGGCGAAGTATTTCCCCAGCCATCCGGTGGGTGCGTATAGGGCAGTAAGGGCGATGCCTGCCACCGCCGTCGGCAGTGCAAATGGTAGATCAACGAGTGAGTCGATGAGCCGCTTGCCGGGGAACCGGTATCGAACCAGCACCCACGCCACCAGCAGGCCTGCAATCATATTGACCAGCGCAGCCACGAATGACGCACCGAAGGAGATCTGGTAAGAGGCGATCACGCGAGGCGAAGTCACGGTATTCCAGAACGACTCCCATCCCATACCGGCAGTTTTCAGGAACGTCGCGGAGAGCGGGATGAGAACGATCAGGCACAGGTAAAACAGCGTGTACCCGAGCGAAAGGTGGAAGCCGGGAAGAACCCGGAACGGTTTGCGATGCTGGCGTTTCATCACAGGTTGAGATCACGGCCCGAGTTCCGCGCCACGCTCTCAGAGCGTGCTGCGAGCGTGGCGGAGCGGAAATGCTTCCGTCTCAAGTCGGACTCCAAATCAGGTAAGCCTCAGCGACCGCCCGCTCCGGCCTGATAGATCTGGTCGAACACTCCACCATCATCAAAATGCTCCTTCTGGGCCTTTGCCCAGCCTCCGAACTTTTCGTCGATGGTGAAGAGCTGAATCTTCGGGAACTGCTTTGCAAACTTCTCCGCCACCTCTGGAGCACTCGGGCGGTAGAAGTGCTTTCCTGCAATTCTCTGTCCTTCCGGTGAGTACAGATAGTTCAGGTACGCCTCAGCCACTTTCCGTGTGCCGCGCTTATCGACGACCTTGTCCACCACCGTCACCGGGGGCTCGGCAAGGATGCTGAGCGAAGGGGCAACAATCTCGAATTTGTCTGCGCCGAACTCCTTCAGAGCGAGGAACGCCTCATTTTCCCAGGTCAGTAGCACGTCACCGATCTGGCGTTGCACGAAGGTGGTTGTCGATCCGCGCGCACCGGAGTCGAGGACCGGGACATTCTTGAGGAGGGCTGACACGAACTGCTTCGCTTTGCCTTCATCGCCGCCATTCTTCTGGCGGGCATACTCGTATGCCGCCAGGTAGTTCCACCGGGCCCCGCCGGAGGTTTTCGGGTTTGGCGTAATGACCTGTATCCCGGGCTTTACCAGATCATCCCAGTCCTTGATCCCCTTGGGATTTCCCTTCCTTACGAGAAAGACAATGGTTGAAGTGTAGGGGGAGCTCCGTTGCGGGAGCCGCGACTGCCAATCTTTCGGCACAAGATTTCCGTGAATCGCGAGCGCATCGATATCGGCCGCGAGCGCCAAAGTGACAATATCGGCCTGAAGCCCGTCGATCACGGCTCGCGCCTGCTTTCCGGAGCCGCCGTGGGATTGCTTGATCGAGACGTTCTGCTTTGCCTCTGCTTTCCAGTGCTTAGCGAAGGCAGAATTGTATTCCTGGTAAAACTCCCGCGTAGGATCGTAGGAGACGTTCAGGAGCTGAATGGAATTGGCGGCAGAGGCGCTGCCAGCGAGCACTGCGATTCCGAATGCAGCTAGGGCACTGCGGATGAATGTATGACGTGTCATGGAGTGTGAGTTGGTATTTTGGGGTACCGCGACTTCCTCCGGTAAGGTCAGTGCAGTGATCTGCTTTCAGGAACTCCGCCGTGCGAACGGTCGGAAATTGAGAAATGAGAATGAAAATCAGCCGCCGCGATGCGGCACGTCGAAGCGGTGACGTTCAGTCCGCTCGACCTGCACCACCCGGGAATCGTGCACCACGATCTGAACGACACCATAGTGGAGGGTCTTCACCTTCTCGGCCACCAGATCCAGCCAGGCTGCGTCGGAGCCATGCTCTTCGCCACCCGACGCCGTTTCCCGCGTCCGCGATGTGCCGTCGTCTTTGTTGAGTGCTCTGCTCATATTACACGCATTTAATCTCTACGATTTCGGTGTTCTTTTGGATGTATCGTTCAGCTGATACAAAGCAAGGGTATTGCTGTCGGAAAAAGCGATTAATGGCACGAAGGACGCACTTCCCACCTCTCCCTCCCTCTATCCATCAGCTCCACACGTCTGGTGCGCAGACGCTTACAGCCTCCAAACGCCCGATTTTCCACTCCTCCCGGATTGGAGATAACGCTCCTTTTGTTTACTTCGCCTCTAGAATTTCACATTCAAATCAACTTGGAATATCTGGATATCGTTGGCGTCGGCAATCGCGTTCCCGCCAGTAGCCTCGCCTCCCTGGATGTCCCGAATTTGCCAGGCGTACTGGTAAGTGATCCCAAACACGGCGAAGTCTGTGAGATTGTACGAGAGCCCGATCTTGAAGCCTTGCGTGTTCAGCTCTCCGTCCGCGAAATCCGAGTCATTTAGATTCGGATCTACTGCGGCGATTCCCGTTCGGCGATAGTTGGCCTGCACAGACCAATCTCCCTGCTTCCTGTTCTCGCCAAATTGCAATCCGATCAGGAATGCGAAGTCGTCCTCTGCGCGATGATTCTTGATGAAGTCATCGGGATCCGCTGTCGCGCCCGGTACAGTCGGCGCCAGGCTCACGAGGCGGTAAATGTCCTCCGTGCGTTTTCGCCCCTCGATATTGTAGGAAAAGTCCCAGTACAGCTTGGTTTTGATCCCAGCGACTTTGAAAGCGAGATCGCCCGGGAACAGGAGTAGATTCAGGTTTCGAGTCGCACCGGATACTATCCGATTGCCATTTGCATCAACCCGGTCCTGGAAGCTGTTGTTATTTTCCAGTCCAGTGGCTGACCCCCCATTATAAACCAGCCAGGCGGGAGCCAGCGTCAACTTCAGGTCCTTGCTGAAACGATAGCTACCGATCAATTGAGTCTGGAAGAGGTACGCATCTGTCGTCTCGTCATTATCCAGCACTCCGGGTTCCCGCCCACCGCCTTCGAAGTTGTCATCAAAGATGAACTGACCGGCAACGAGGGTCAGCTCCCACGGCCGCTCCTCCCTTTTTGGAGATGTGACATTCTTTCCCCCCTTCGTGTACCCAGCGACTTCATTGCCGGTGAACAGTTCGTGAAAAGCAATCTGCTCAGTGATGCCCGTCGGGTAGATATCCGAATCCCAAATCAGGTCAGTGGTGTAGAATGGGTTCGGCACCTTCCCCGCGGTAAAGGTCAGCCAGTCTGTTGGAGCCCAGCCCAGACAGGCCTTGGAAATGACAATCGGGTAATCGCGGACGCCGTCCTGAAACGTTTCGTTCGCACCATCGGAAGCGATCGCCGTCTGCAGTTCAACCCCGCCAAACACATCGGCACCGAGTTTGAAGTCTGCATTCAGGCGAAGCCGAAAACGCCACCGGGATCGTTGACTCCCTGATGGGCTGCGGTCGTCATCGAGATTATCGCCCCGTGCACCAACGGGAAACGGGTCGGCTTGAAAATCTTTACTGTCGTACTGGTAGCGAAGGCGGAGATCGCCGTAGAGCTTCAGTTCTTTGATCGAATCGCTCAGGCGAATTTTGCTCGCGGACGTGTCCGCAGCGGTAACTTCTCGTGATAACTCTTCTCGGACCTCGGCACCCTCTTGTGAGGTCAAGACACCTTTGCGTACGAGGGCGTCGATGAGTGCTCCGGCATCTTGCGCCTGAGCGTCGCTGTGAAAGGAAAGGACAGCTGCACCGGAAATAGCAGCGGCAGCGATGGAGCGGTGGAGTACACGTATAGAGCGGTGCTCTCCGATAACTGAAAAAGACATGAAGAATGCGTGGTGATTGGATGCGCGCTCCGGGCGTCCGGTAAGCACGGCATTTCGTGATCCCACAGCACAAAATGGTAAGCTCCTCCGTTGAATACAGTCGGACTTACCGAGTGGGCGAACCGTTTCTCTACCACGCAGGTAGGGTAATCAATAAAATTCGGTGTCATAACCCCGAAATGAACGGGTCCCACTTACCTCGCCCGCGCGGAGCGCCTCAGGACGCGAAGGGAGGGAAACCGGTCACAACCGCGGGTGAATTCTATGCCCCCAGTGGCGGGCAACAAAGCGACAGGCGGCACCTGCGTCGTTGGACTCCGCAGAGAGCCGCCTCTACACCGATCGCGTTTATCGCAGACGAGCTGATCCCTTACCGCTCTTCCCCGGCTTCATCCACCTTCTCCGCGTCGAGATGGCCAAGATCACCGCATATGCCATCCATCAAACAGCGGGTGAGACAGGCGGAAAAGCCGGGCCGTTTGCGGCATTTTGTAGTGCACTTGATCCGGCGCAGCCAGAGGGTAGCAAAACGCTCAGGATCTTTCTTCAATTCCTCCTCGAGAGTCTTCACATCGTAGGACTCCTGGTAGACGGGCAGCCCTTGGACCTCTACGCTGAACTTGATAACTACATTGTAGTCCGGATCGAGCGGCTTCGCGGCGGTGAAAAGTCCCACGTCTGGCATAGTACTAACATTCCGTATCCGAGCAGGTAGATGGATGGCTCCGAGCCCCCGGACACGGCTCCACGCTTTTCAGCCTCAACCTTCCTGCTCGACGTGCGTCTCTGGGGACAGCGGAATGCGTTTCTCAATATCATGAGTGAAGACCCGCTCACCGCTGCCATTTCCGCCGAGGACGTTTACCACGAGCCAACCCCGAGAGATCGACTTGCAGGATCGATCTGGGGCCAGCTTGTAGGTGATGCGTTTTGCCTCGGCAGCCATTGGATTTATAACCTTACCGAACTGGAGAAGACATACCCGGAAGGAATCCACGGTTTCGAACCGCCCAAGGAAGGACATTACCATGCCGGCAAAGAACCGGGTGAGCAGACGCACTACGGCGAAGGCGCACTGGTCATGCTCGAATCGGTCGCTGAACTGGGCCGCTTCGATGAAAACGATTTTCTGCGGCGTTTCGCCGACAAGTTCGGTTCACCGGACTACTCGGGTTATTGCGACAAGGCTACCAGAGGCACTCTCGAAAATCTCCGTGTCTGGCAAGAGGAGCATCCGGGGAAGCCGGTGGATGCCCAGAACGGCGCCGACGACGACCAACTCGCCACTGCCAGCCGCCTGGCGCCCGTGGTCGTCGCCCATCTCCACGATCCTGACCTGCTCATAGTGGCGGAACGCGCCACGCGCGTCTGCCAAAATAACGAACGCGCTGTGGTATTCATGCAGGCCAATGCCATGATCCTCCGCGATCTGCTCAACGGGCGAGATCTCCACAGCTCGTTGCATCGAGCCGAGGAGGAAATTGTTTCCGTGGACGCGAGGCGCGGGGTGGAGGTACGTCGCAAAATCAGCGCCGGCATGAATGCCAGCCTGAAAAGTGTTCACGACTCCATTGTGAATGAATTTGGGCAGTCGTGTCCGCTGGCGAGCAGCTTTCCGTCTGCAGTTCACTGCACGATTAAGCACAGCGACTCTTTTGCGGACGCGTTGACCGCCAACGCTCGCGCCGGTGGAGACAATGCGGGGCGTGCCGGGATGATTGGCGCGTGGCTCGGTGCCGCCTTGGGAGTGCAGGCGATTCCGGCCGAGTGGCGCAACCGGTTAAAGGCGAAGGAGCGGATCGAGCAACTAGTGGATCAACTGCTCAGAAAGGTGAGTAGCTGACACGCAATTACCGGCGCTGAGTGGCAATTTCTGCGGAGAGATGTTTCACGAACCATGCCCCAGCTAACCGCGCCACCTCTTCCAGTGTGCCCGGCTCCTCGAATAGATGAGTCGCGCCGGGAATGATTTCCAGTCCCGCCACGCCGGGACGCATCCTCGCCATTGCCTCGCGGTTGAGGTCGATCACGACGTCATCGTTGCCGCCGACGATGAGCAGCGTCGGCGCGACGACATAAGGGAGCGCCTCCCCTGCGAGATCCGGGCGTCCTCCTCGCGACACCACAGCTCCGGCCAATTCCGGACGCTCGGCAGCCGCCACCAGCGCAGCAGCGCCGCCCGTGCTCGATCCGAAGTAGCCAATGCGCAGATCGCGCCCTTCCGGCTGCTGCACAAACCAATCGCTCGCATGGACAAGCCGGTTTGCAAGAAGCCCTATGTCAAAGCGGTGTTCGCGCGTGTAGATATCCACCGCCTCCTCCTCCCGGGTCAGTAGATCGAAAAGCAACGTAGCTAACCCGACTCCGTTGAGTTGCTGCGCGACGAACCGGTTCCGCGGGCTGTGGCGACTCGACCCGCTGCCGTGGGCAAAGAGCACCACGCCAAGCGCTTCGCCGTTGGGCAGAGTGAGGGTGCCGTCCAGCGTCACGGCTCCGGCTGGAATTTTGATTTCGGTTTCCATGGCTTGAGATCTCCAGAGGCTCAATTCTCGAGTCGCAAACCAGGTGTATGTCTTCCGCGTTCTCGCGCCACCGATCCGCTTACGACTCTTTCAATTGCATCGTATTCGCTCCGAGATCTGAGCCGCTATACGCTGCCGGAGAGTGAAATCTCCGATCGCCGGACAAGTGATTCACCCCAGACCGCCTCTTGGCAGACTCGATGACCTCCCGGTCGACACCTGAAGCTCTTACAGATCTTCGCCGCCTCTTTGCATCATTCGGCTCGGCCCTGTTTATCGGTGTGCAAGATGGGAGAGACCTCTGATTTATTCTCGACTCAACTGAAGCGCGCTGCTGCGGCTTCCGCTTCCCTCTGGAGCTTAGCGCACATCAGCCGGCAGAGTTCGAAGATGGTATCATCCGAGATGAAGTAGATCACGTTCGCCCCCTCTCGGCGGCGTCCGACCATGTTTGCGTCTGCGAGCTGACCGAGGTGTTTCGAGACACTCGCCTGATTGATCGCAGTCTCCTCCACCAGCTCCGACACGCTCTTCTCTCCACTCATCAGCGCATTGAGCAGCCGTAACCGGGCGGGTTCGGCGAGCGCTTTGAAGCGAGCCGCAATGATCTCGAGGGCTGCAGGAGGGAGGGGCTTCGGTACGGAAGATTTCATGGACAGACAAGATTTAAGCATTCCCGGATCGGAATATCACCATCTTACAATCTTGCTCACTCTACCTGCAATCACCTCAATGTCCACTTTCACCGTTTTACCATGGATCTCACAGCCAGAGCTGTATGCGCAGGAGTTGCCCCGAATGATTTTCCCTGCCGCCTCTTCATTGTCATGGCATGTTCAAGAATCGCATTGAACCGCGTCTGGATATGAAACGTCACTCGCGAGGCACCGGCTGGGTCGCGGTGCAGTTCCTTCTGCTGGCCCTTCAATTCACCGCCGCAATTGTAAAGCGAAGACAATGGCGATCCCATGCTTCGCCTATCGCAGGCACTGCTCTGCTGGCAGTTGCGGCAGCTTATGTTCTGCCAGGTGTTCGCTCGCTCGGCAAAAATCTTACCCCACTCCCGGAACCGAAAACTGAAGGGGAACTCGTGACTACCGGCGTCTATAGCCATGTCCGGCATCCGATTTACGCGAGCCTGATGGCAGCAGGTTTCGGCTGGGCTCTTCTGTGGCGGAGTTGGCCCGCGCTGTTTCTTGCAGCAGTGCAGGCCGTTTTTCTTCGAGAAAAAGCGATCGATGAGGAGATGCGACTGAACACCCGCTTTTCCGATTACGCCGCCTACGCCAGCCGGGTGCCACGATTTGTCCCGCGGCTCCTCGCCACACCGAAAAACGCCGATTCGTTTTGATTCTGGAAAAGGTAGTTCCTTCGCGCTTCCTTTGTACCGCCGCAGGGCGGTAACCGCGCACCTGCCAAACGAATCCATAGAGCGTCACCAGCACCAAGCCCGGGCGCGAGGGGGAGTCGGAATGTCCCAGCCGAGCCTTCGGAGAGCCCTGAAAAACCCCGAGTTGTACCTGGCGCACAATTAATTGTACCTGAGATACAACTGAGTTCACCTCCAGGTAGAA
>CBINJX010000026.1:0-13790 GCA_966251085.1 uncultured Verrucomicrobiales bacterium | reverse complement strand
ACCGCACTCCATATGCGCCCCGTCGAGCCGTGCGGAATGGAGTGCATAAAAAAAAACGTGTAGCTCCCCAAGATGCCGCTCTCGGTCAGAGCGAGTGAGTGCGCCGAAGCTGACGCTAACTTCTGAGCACTAATCACGGAGCCCCTTGCTCACGACTTCGCGCACCCGGGTTCGTCGATTGTTCCCAAGCAATTTTCGCGCTTCCCACCCTCCCCCCTACTCTTTCACCCTGAGGGTCATGCGACGCGCCATATACCCCGGAAGTTTTGATCCAGTGACCAATGGTCACCTCGATGTCATCCAACGCGCCGCGCGTCTCTTTGACGAGGTCATCGTTGCTGTCGCCCATAACGAGCAAAAATCCGGCCTTTTTTCGATGAACGAAAGGCTCCAACTACTGTCAGAGGTAACTGCTGAGCACCAAAACGTACGGGTTACGCGTTTCAATGGTTTGCTTGTGAATTTTGCCCGGGAACAGGGAGTGAACGCGGTGATCCGTGGTCTCCGAGCCATCTCCGACTTTGAGTTCGAGTTTCAGATGGCGCTCATGAACCGAAAACTGGAGCCGTCGATCGAGACGATCTTTCTCATGCCCCGGGAAGAGTACACGGCAATTTCCTCCCGAATCGTAAAGGAGATCGCGAAGCTCGGTGGCAACGTGGAAGCGTTTGTGCCACCGTTAGTTGCGCGGGCTCTGAGTGAAAAATTCGTGAACCCCGGCGCTTAGCTTAGAAAGCGAGTTCTTTATGAAAGTCCATATCCTGCAAATCCCGCCCGAAGGGAAACACTATGAGGGAGAGGATCCAAACAGCATCCTCGATCTGAACGAGGAGAACGTAAGACCCGTCAGTCCAGTACATTACTCCCTGGACGTAGGTCTGAGCGGCGGAGGTCTTTTTGCCACCGGCGAGGTTGGAGCGGACATCGAGTTCCAGTGTGTAAATTGCCTTGAACACTTTACCTATCCTGTCCGAGTTCAGGATTTTGCCTGCCAGGTGGAGTTGACAGGTGCGGAAACGGTGGACTTGACAGACCCTATAAGGGAAGACATTTTGCTCGCCCTTCCGGCCCATCCACATTGCGACTGGAACGGCGAAAAGGTCTGTCCGGGCGCGTTTCACCAAGAAAAAGAAACGGCGTCACCCGAGGAACCTGAAGCCGAAAAACGCGATGTGTGGGGCGCGCTGGATCAGCTCAAGCTTAATCAGTAACCCTTACCGACCACGACCATGGGAGTTCCAAAGAGAAAAACCTCCAAGATGCGCCTGCGTACCCGCAAGGCGGCAAACCGCTGGCATGCTGGCCAGCTCCAGACTTGCGCTCAGTGCGGCAGCCGCGTTCCGGGACACGTAGCCTGCAAGTCCTGCGGCTACTACCGTGGTCGTCAGGTCCTCACGGTTGAGGCCGTTTAAAGCTGTATCGCTTTGTTGATCAGCCGCCCCGCTTCCGCCGGGCGGCTGATTTCTTTTCGGTAGTCTCACCCACTCAATGAAGATCGCCCTCGACGCCATGGGTGGCGACTTTGCACCTGCGAACAATGTCGCCGGTGCTGTCCTCGCCCTGAAGGAGCTCCCAAGTATCGAAAAGCTCATCCTCACCGGCGATACGCCGCAGATCGAGGCCGAGCTGAAGAAGCACAACTGCACAGATAAGCGCATCGAAATCCTTCATACGACCCAAGTGGTGGATATGTCGGATAGCGGCCTCGATGCGGTCCGGAAAAAGAAGGATTCCTCTATCAGCCGCGCGGTGGATCTGGTCAAAAAAGGTGACGCGGATGCGGTGGTAAGCCCGGGACATACGGGAGCTGCTGTCACTGCAGCGACGATCAAGCTGCGCACACTCCCGGGAATCGATCGTCCAGCCATCGCGACGATCATGCCGACCGAAACGAACCGTTTCGTCCTGATCGATGCCGGTGCGAACACCAATCCGGAGCCTGCCCATCTGGTGCACAACGCGATCATGGGCTCGGTCTACTCCAAGCACATCCTTGGATACGAGAATCCGCGGATCGGCCTGATGTCGATCGGCACGGAGGATCAGAAGGGCAACGAACTCACCAAGGAGGCGTTTGACCTCCTCAAGGCCAGTAAACTGAACTTCCGCGGCAACGTGGAAGGACACGATCTTTTCGAAAAACCGGTGGAAGTGGTGGTGTGTGATGGTTTCACCGGGAATGTCGTGCTGAAGACCAGTGAGGCGATCGCCCACGCCATTTTCAATTGGCTCAAGCACGAAATTTATAAGAACCCGATCCGCAAATTGGGTGCCTTGCTCGCAAAGCAGGCGTTCAAAGCGATCCACAAGAAAACAAGCGCGGACGAGGTAGGCGGCTCACCCTTGCTTGGCGTGAATGGAATCTGCATCATTTCGCATGGCGGCGCATCGCCGATTGCGATCAAGAATGCCATCCGCGTCGCCTGCGAATCGATCCAGCACCAACTCAATCCTCACATCGTCGAGGAAGTGAAGCGCTACAATGAGCAGTCGTCCCCAGCCAAAACCCCGCAGCAATCAGCCTAAACGGACCGTCTCAATCATCGGCACCGGATCGTATGTACCCGAGAAGGTCCTCACCAACGCCGATCTCGAGAAGCTGGTGGACACCAGCGACGAGTGGATCCGCACTCGCACGGGCATCCGTGAGCGCCGCATCGCCGCTAGTGACGAACATACCAGTGATCTCGCTGCAAAAGCCGCCCAGGCGGCAATCGAAAATGCAGGGATTTCTGCAGAAGAGATCGACCTGATCCTGGTCGCCACCGTCACGCCCGACATGTTCTTCCCCTCCACTGCCTGCTTTGTGCAGCAGAAGATCGGGGCGAAGAAGGCGGCGTGCTTCGACGTGAGCGCGGCGTGCTCCGGATTCCTCTACGCACTGGAAATCGCCCAGCAGTTCATCACTTCGCACACGTACAATACGGTCCTGGTGATCGGTGCGGAGAAGCTCTCCAGCATCGTCGATTGGAAAGACCGCAATACCTGCGTACTCTTCGGAGACGGTGCCGGCGCGGCAATCCTGCGTCACCGAGGAGGTTCACATGGGGTGATCACGACCCATATGGGGAGTGATGGCAGCTTCTCGGATATCCTCTACATCCCGGGTGGCGGATGCCGGTTCCCGATCACGAGCGAAAACGTCGATCAGCGCCTCAATGCCATCAAGATGAATGGCAAGGAGACCTATAAGCAGGCGGTTACTGCGATGATGAACGCGGCCAACACCGCGCTCCAGCAGGCTGGCCTCACCTCCGACGACCTGGCCTGCATCATCCCGCATCAGGCTAACATGCGGATCATCGAAGCCATCGCCGACCGGATGAAGGTGCCGATGGACAAGTTCATGGTGAATCTCGACCGCTTCGGGAACACCAGCGCTGCGGCAGTGGCGATCGCGCTCGATGAGGCCAACCGCACAGGCCGGATGCAGGAGGGAGATTACATTCTCTTGGTGGTGTTTGGCGGTGGGCTGACTTGGGCGAGCTCGGTGATCCAGTGGTAGTAGACGGTTGAGGGATGAGGATTGAGGGACCGGATGCTTTCGCGTTTTGCGAATGCGGAAGGTCCCTTTTGGTTTTCAGGCTCCTCGGACCACTTTGCACGTGTATCACGAAGCCAATACGACACGTTGTCCTTATGCTTACCGACACACACGCACATCTCGACTTCCCTGATTTCGCTGCCGACCTCAACGGGGTAATCGAGCGCGCACAAAACGCGGGTGTCCGACGGATCATCACAATCGGCACCTCGCTCGAAGGTAGTCGGGATGCGATCGCTTTAGCGGAGCGTTATCCCCACGTGTGGGCGGTTGTCGGCGTCCATCCGAACTCGGCTCTTGAGGCGCCTGAAGACGTTCTCACTCCGCTTCGCGAACTGGCTCGCCATCCACGGGTGGTTGCAATCGGTGAAACTGGCTTGGATTATTACCGCCTTCCGAGCCGCAAAGTACATACCGCTGCGGCAGCGCAACCGGCACTCGGCAATGAGACAACAGCGGACATCGATGCAGCCATTCAGGACGGCGCGATCAAGGCAGCTCAAGCGCGCATCTTTCAGCAGCAACTCGACTTGGCGGTAGAACTCGGCCTGAACGTTGTCATCCACGAGCGCTCCTCGTGGGACGATACCATCGCCATGCTGAAGCCTTACACGGGCAAGCTGCGCGCGGTATTCCACTGTTTCGGTGGCAGCCCTGAACAAGCTGAAGAAGCACGGGCTCTCGGGCACCTTGTCTCATTCACCGGGATCGTGACCTTCAAGAATGCTGTCCCTGCCCACAAAAGCGCAACCGCGGCTCCCGCAGGCAGTTTCATGGTCGAGACCGACTGCCCATTTCTGGCCCCAGAACCACACCGCGGCCAGCGTTGCGAGCCGATGTTTGTCCGCCACACCGCGCAACGAATCGCCGAACTTCGCGGAGTCCCGCTGGAAACGCTCGCAGCCGAGATGGAGCGAACAGTGGATGAATTCTACCGCTTCAACCGCAGCTAATCGCAGCTTCGACTTCGGATTTCGTCATTCATACTTCGTCATTCATACTTCGTCATTCCTTCGTCGCTTGTGAAAACTTTCACAATTTCGGCTTGCGACACAATTGGCGGCCCTTAGCTTTCTTTTATGCCTCAAACCAGCCCGGTTGCCTACGATTCCAAAGTAGAGGGCAACGTTATTTTTACCCGCCTCGATTCCGCCATCAACTGGATGCGCAAGAATTCCCTCTGGCCAATGCCGATGGGTCTCGCCTGCTGCGCGATCGAACTGATGGCAACGGCGAGTTCGCGCTTTGATATTTCCCGTTTTGGCGCTGAGGTGATGCGCTTTTCGCCACGTCAGAGTGATGTGATGATCGTCGCCGGCACGGTGACCTATAAGATGGCGCTCGCAGTGAAGCGCATCTGGGATCAGATGCCCGAGCCGAAGTGGTGTATCGCGATGGGTGCATGCGCTTCTTCCGGCGGCATGTACCGCTCTTATGCAGTGCTCCAAGGCATCGACCAGCTCATCCCTGTGGACGTCTATATCTCCGGATGCCCGCCCCGCCCTGAAGCGCTCCTGGAAGGGCTGATGCGTCTCCAGCAGAAAATTGAGACGGAACAGTCCTTCGTGGAGCAGAAGAAGGAACTGCTCGCTTCGCTCACGTAGTCAGTCGCCTATCCGGACCCAGCAATGGCAACACCCGCACTTTCCTCCGATATCTCGGCTCTGCAGTCGAAGTTCAGCGTCAAAAAGAAGATCGAGTTCCGTGGCGAAACGACGCTCTACGTCGAGCGCGACGACATTCACGACATCTGCAAATTTGCCAAGGAGCAGCTCGGCTACACTTTCCTGGTCGATCTCTCCGGCGTGGATAATTTCGGTGAAGATCCACGTTTTGAGGTCGTGTATGGCCTCTACCATTTTGAGCGCGGCGAGCACCTGCGTTTGAAGATCGGTGTTTCCGAGGATGATCTCGAAGTGCCGACGGTTTCTGATATCTGGGCGACGGCCGATTGGCACGAACGTGAAGCGTTCGACATGTACGGCATCCGCTTCCGTGGTCATCCTGACCTGCGCCGGATTCTGATGTGGGACGGCTATCCATATTTTCCGCTCCGGAAAGATTTCCCGCTCGCCGGACGCCCGAGCGAGATGCCCGACGTGGCATTCACCCGCCCGGCCCCGCTCGAGGGTGGACCGTTCGTCACAGTGCCTACTACGGCCACGACGAAGGATCGCGAGCCTCGCTCCCGCGAGATCAAGTAATCCCGCGTCTTTTCAGCACCGCGTTTCACAACAGCGCTCTTCCTGCCAAGGAAGGGCGCTGTTGTTTTTTACGAGTCTGCCCCGCCGACTACGCGGCAAGCGCGTGTGCAAGCAGCTTCTCAAACTGCTCCGCGGCTGCCTTGCCGGTCGCCAATACCTCGGAGTGATCCAGCGGCGTGGTACTGATACCCGCGGCCCAATTCGTCAGGCACGAGAATCCCGCGACCTGCATCCCGAGAGCCCGCGCCTGAATCGCCTCCAGCACCGTGGACATCCCCACCGCATCCGCGCCCATGTGACGAAGCATCCGGATTTCCGCCGGCGTCTCATATTGAGGGCCAAGCAAACCGGCATAGACACCCGTGTGCAGGGTGACTCCAATCGCACTGGCGCTGACGGCAAAGTGTTCCCTCAGCTCCCTCGAGTAAACCTCACTCATATCGATGAAGTTTGGACCACCCAGCAGCGGAGTTGTTCCTGTTAGATTAATGTGATCCGACAACATCATCCATGAGCCGGGCGCATGAGCCTTGTTCAGCGTTCCCGCTGCATTGGTGAGAATGAGGCGACGAACACCGTGTGCGGACATCCAGCGGACGCCAGCCGTGACATCCCGCGCGGAGTGCCCCTCATAAAGATGCACGCGGCCTTGTGCCATCAGCACACGAGTGCCGGCAAAAGTTCCCCAGATAAAACGGCCTGCATGCCCCGGGACCTTTGAGGGAGGTAACTCCGCGACCTCAGAGAACGGCAGACTTCCCTCAATCTTTACCTGATCCACCAGCGAGCCGAGTCCCGAGCCGAGGACGATTCCCCACTCCGGTGCAAATTTCTCTACTTCAGGTAGTGTGCTCATCAGTCAGTACGGGTAAGGCGCTGCAGCACCCGGTAAAGAGTCTCCAGTCGGCCCATCTGCGCTCCTGCAGCAGTTCCCTGCCGCCACGGTTCACCCCAGATCGCCTCGACCTCCACCGGGTATCGATTCTGCCAGTCGATCAGGCTGGACGGCTTATACGCCCCCATGCTCCAGCTTCGCTCGATTTGAAAGTCTGCATAGCTGTCCGGGATCTCGTGACCGAGTCGCCGAGCGGCATCGAGCACCTCACTCATTAGGTTGCGAGCAAGAGTCCGCAGCCCCTCATCTTGGAGCACGATATCTACCGTCGCGTTATCTCCGGCGATGGAGAGACCATTGAAAGGTATATTCCAGAGCAGCTTCCGCCACCGCTCCGTCACGAGGTTTTCCACGACCTTCGCGTCGATCCCGGCTTTGACAAACGCATCCGCGACTGCCTGCGTTCTCGCCTGCGGCGCACGCCGGAATTCACCGATGGAAAGACTGCCATGGTCGAAGTGTTCAATCACCCCCGGTGCGGTCCGGTTCAAGCAGACAAAACAGAGAGCCCCCATCACCCGCTCCGCTCCCCAGCGCTCGGCGAGGAACTCCTCGTTCCCCAAACCGTTCTGCAGCGTCAGCAATGCCGTATCGGCATTGAGCAACGGTGGAATCGCTTTCTCCAGCATCGAGTTTCCTGTGGCTTTGAGAGCGATAATAACGAGATCACACGGACCGATTTCCTCCGTGCTCCCGTAGGCCTGTACATCCCGCAAGAGCACCTCCTGTCCTCCGGTGTGGATCATCAAACCATTAGAGCGGACCGCATCCAGGTCGCTCCGCATGAGAAAATGAACATCGTAGCCAGCCCTCGCGAGCATCCCGCCGTAGTAACACCCCACAGCACCCGAACCGACGACCGCGATGCGTTTGGAATTAAGCGTTGTCACCCCTTTACTCCTCCGTTCATCCCGCCGTTCCGCAATGCAAAAGTGGGCCCGGTGGGATTCGAACCCACGACCAAGGGATTATGAGTCCCCTGCTCTAACCGCTGAGCTACAGGCCCGTTTTCGGAGCACTCGTCGCTCAAACCAGTGCAAACCGTGAAAACGTGGACGCGTACTAGTGTATAAAATCCCGTCCGCCACAAGTCTGGAAAACGCGAAAGATGGACCGAATTGCTCGTCCCTCTCAGAAAATATTCCGCCGAGCAGATCAAAAAGAACTCCCCGGCGGAAAAACTCACGCGACTTTTCAGTCCCGCGTCATGTATCGCGGATTAGATTTCGAAGATACGAACGTCGCCGGTGGAGCTCAGGTTATACTTACCAGCGAGAGGATTGCTGTCGTCGTGACCACCGGAATTCATCGCAACCACGGTCGATCCTACCTGCACCCGATCAATCCGGTATGCGACAATGCCAAAGCTGTCGGTAGCATCCTCCGCCGTCCCATAGACGCCGCCTCGGATGAGAACGGATGCAATTCTCGAGACGATGTTGCGGTGATCGAAACCAGCCGCAGCTACGTCATTGCCGTCACCATGGTTCTCCTGGTGGGCAGCTCCCGCAATCAGGTTGCTGGCTTCCCACTCACCATTTACGACTACCTTTCCGATCTGGGCATCAGGGTTAATGGCAGCCGCACTCAGATCGTCAGCCTGACTGTATCCGGCAAGGATCTCCGCAAAGCGAACGCTTCCACCAACGGTCAATCCGCCAATTGCGACGTTTTCCTTCACATCAACCTCAGTGACTGCCAAGCCACGTGCCGTGATGAGAACCGGAGTCGCGGAGGACCCTTCGATGCTTCCGCGCACGTTGACCGAACCGAGCGTCTCCGCCACGCGGATTGAAGCGCTGTTTGTGAGCTCGATATCGTCCTGCGGATCAAAGTCCACCCCTGACCGGACTGAGCCACCAATCTGCAGTTTGCCGATAGAGAAGGCGCTGATCGATCCACTGCGATCGAGCGACTCCTCTGCATCGTTACCAAGATCTCCACCCACGAGACTTCCGCCGATCGAGACGGCCTTGATCGCACCATTCGAAAGGATCGCGCCCGAGGAGTTACCTACCCCGCCAAACACATTGCCCTTGATGGCGAGCGAACCTGCACGACCAGAGATTGCAACTTCTCCAGAGTGCTCACCCGCGCCACCGCGCAGATGACCGGCGATAGAAACGTTGCCGACGGTATCGCTGGAGTCGATACCGAGTTCGAGTACGCCGGAGTGATCACCGCTCCCACCCTGCACACTGCCGCCGATCTTCACCGAGCCCACGGAGCCCGCCACGGAGATTGATCCGCTGTACTCGTCACCACCCCCGATCACATCTCCGCCGATCGAGATCGACTTCATGCTGCCATTGCTGGAGACGGAGCCGGAGAACGGGCCTTCATCTCCTCCAATGATCGAACCTTTGACCGTCAGAGATTGGATGCCCCCGCCGGCAGCAATCGCGCCACTGTTTTGCTGTGTGCCGCCGAAAATGCTGCCACCTACCGTTACCTTGCTGATGTTACCGTCTGCATAGAGAAAGCCGCTATTGTCATTTTCCGGGACACTCGATTTTCCACCAATGATCGAGCCTCCAATGGCGAACGATTTGATATCGCCACCGGCTTCGATTGAGCCAGACGACTGCCCTGTGCTGCCGACCATATCACCCTTGATCGTGATCGCCCCGATGCTGCCGCCGGTCATGATTCTGCCGGATTCAGCGGCATCAGTACCGATGAGAGAACCGCCGATCGAGAGGGAGGCGAGTGATCCAGAGATATTGATGGATACATCCTTCAATGAACCGGAGACCTTGATTGCACCGGAGTCACCGATCACTTCGCTGGCCAGATTCTCACTCTCCGGAATTGTTGTTTCACCGAAAAGTCCCATGGACTTCACAGTGAGAGAGGCGAGTCCCTTTACTACTTTTTTCGATTTCGCGGTCTTTCCCGGTACTTCATCGGTCGGCTCGGCGCCCGCGGAGATCTTTGCGAGATCACCGGAGATCTTTACGGCGCCGAGATTTTGGCCGGTAGCATTCAAGTGGCCAATAGTCACAGCGTTATCTCCGCCAGCTGCAGCATCGCGCTTTGCGGTGATGGTCACCGATGTACCGGCACACTCAGCATCCGTGAGATCGAGAGCCTCCAGGATGAAGCCCTGTTGAGGACCTTCAGCGAAGTGCAGATTTGTGGCATCCAAAGTCCCCTTCGTCACCTTGAGCGTCACCTGATCGCCATCTACATCCAGCCAAGTCGCGGATTTCCCGTTAGCGGCAATCACAGCTGCCGGCGCAATACGCTGCTCGAGCGGCTCGACGAAACTGTGCGACGCGTAATTTGATGCTTGCATTAATTCTAGAGAATAAGGTTCAAATTGAAGCTCGCGTCTCATAGCCAGTGGTGTGCCAAGTCGGGCAAGGGATAAGATATTTCTTCAAAAATGAGACACGGCACGGTTCCCGCTAGGTGCTGTCGGCCTCGTTTATGGTTGAAGTTCCGTCGTGTCCGTCTTCTGCGACTCTCTCTTTTGAGAAGCTGCGTTTTTTCTCCGGCAATCCTAAGGAGTTCTGGCCGGCATTAATCCAGAGCCTGACCGCGCATGCCGGTGCCGCGGCTGGAGTGATCGTCCTGCGGACTGGAAATGAAAGCTGGAGGGTCCTGGGTTCCGCGGGAGCCTTTTCTAACATTGGCCTCCAGCCCACCGCGATCTCCGCACTCGCTGATAAAGCGAGCCGGGAGAAGTTTGCCTTTGAGCGTATCCGCGAAACCGAAACCGGGTTGATTGGGTTGCGCCTCGAGAGTGGCGAAGCCGGGCACGAGTGTGTTGCGGTTCTGGCAACTCGTGGACGACAACCAAATCTCCCGGCAATCTGCGCACAGCTGCAACTGCTCGCCGACACTCCACTCATCTACCAGAATCACCGTCGCCTGCAGCAGGCGGATCGCGAGCTGGTGCAGTTCACGGAGACGCTGGATCTGATGCTACTGCTCAATGCGCAGACGCGCTTCGGAGCGGTTGCGATGATGTACTGCAACGAACTCGCAAGCCGCTTCAAAAGCCTGCGCGTATCGCTCGGATGGCTGGAGGGACGCTACATGCGCCTGCAGGCCATCAGCCATATGGAGAATTTTGGCCGCCGCATGGAAGTCGTACAGCAGCTGGAAGCCGCAATGGAGGAAGCACTCGATCAGGACGAGGAGATCATTTTTCCCGCTCCGGAAGGCAATCTCCTGGTGATTCGCGATCACGAGAATTTTGCGGCAGGCCAGAAGATGCCGTTCCTGACATCCATACCGCTTCGAATCGACGGCAGCCCGGTGGCGATTGTAACTCTCGAGCGCCAGGAGAAGCCGTTCAACGAAGGTGAAATCGCGGCTCTCCGCCTGCTCTGCGACCAGGCGGCGCGGCGGCTTCATGACCTCAAGCAAAACGACTGCTGGTGGGGGAAACGTTGCGCACGCCGTGCGAAAAATTTCGCAACAAAGCTCCTCGGTCCGGAGCACACCTGGGCGAAAGTGGGAGCTCTTGCGGGCACCATGGTTCTGAGCGGACTTATCTTCATCAAAGTTCCTTATCGCATCGAAGCCCCTTTCATCATTCGGACCGAGTCTCTGGTGCAAATCACCTCCCCGGTTGAAGGCTATGTGGAATCCGTCTCAGTTCGAACGGGTGATACCGTCAAGGAAGGCCAGATCCTGCTCCGCCTGGATGCGAGAGATCTTCAAGTCGAAGAGGCGCGAGCTGTGGCCGAGTTGCGACGCTTTTCCGCAGAGGCCGAGCAGGCCGAATCCGAAGGAAGAATCGCTGATTCTCGCGTGGCACGGGAGCGGGCCCATCAGGCAGATGCAGCACTCTCACTGGTGAGAATGCGCCTCGCACGCAGTGAAGTAAAAGCGCCTGCCAACGGTGTGATCGTCTTGGGCGACTGGCGTGAAAAGGTCGGCTCTCCTGTCCGCCGCGGTGATTCTCTCTTCAAAATCGCGCGCATCGAACATCTCTATCCCGAGTTGAAGGTCAGCGAAAACGATGTGCACGAGGTCATCGGCGATGCCCATGGCGAAATCGCATTCACGAGCCGGCCAGACCTGAAATTCCCTTTCAAGGTTCAGCAGGTGGAACCCGTTGCTGTGGCTGAGTCGTCCGGCAATATCTTTCTCACCCAGGGCACATTCGCGGAAACACCTGCTAAATGGTGGCGCCCGGGAATGAGTGGCCTGGCAAAGGTGGAGGCAGGCAATCGCAGCATCCTCTGGGTGCTGACACACCGCGCTATCGACTTCCTCCGCATGCGTTTCTGGTGGTAACGAGCCATGGCTGACAACGATTCTATTTTTTGCGAGTCGTGGCATCGGATTGCCGGACTTCGCGTGGCACTGCGCACAGCAGTGCAAATCCGAATGCAGTATTTCCGCGGCGAGAAGTGGTACATTCTCCAGGACTCGTTCAATTCGCAGTTCTTCCGCTTTCGTCCTGCCGCCTATCAATTCCTCGCACGTCTCGATTCAAAGCGGACGATTCAGGAGGTCTGGGACGAGTGTGTCGAGAGCAGTCCACAGGATGCCCCCACACAGCCGGAAGTCCTCCGTCTGCTGACTCAGCTCTACCAGGCAAACCTGCTCCAGACAGAGCTGCCACCTGACAGCGCTCGGCTCCTGCAACGGCGCGATCAGCGCGAATCAAGGCAGGTGCGCTCCACGCTCCTGAATGCACTTTTCATCAAGATTCCACTGTGCGATCCGGATGCCTTACTGAAGCGCTGCGTCGCCGCCTTTGGCTGGCTGGTGAAGCCCTGGGCGGCTGTGCTCTGGGGAGTGGTGCTGCTGAGCGGACTGAAAGTTGCGGCGGATCATTGGCCTGAACTACAGGCTCAAGGTTCCAACGCCCTTGCCCCGGACAACCTCGTACTCCTCGCGCTGAGCTTTTTGCTCTCCAAGGCGGTGCACGAATTTGGCCACGGCTTTCTCTGCCGTGCGCTGGGGGGCGAGGTACACAAGCTCGGCGTGATGCTGATGGTCTTTAATCCGATGCCTTATGTGGATGCGACGGCAAGCTGGGCGTTCCGCTCCAGATGGCAGCGCATTCTGGTGAGCGCTGGAGGGATGATCTTCGAACTGTTCTTCGCCAGCGTGGCCGCCTGGGTCTGGGCGAATACCGCACCCGGACTTCTCCACCGCCTGGCCGGAAACATCATGTTCGTCGCGTCGGTATCGACCCTACTTTTCAACCTGAACCCGCTCATTCGCTTCGATGGATACTACATTCTCTCGGATCTGCTCGATTTTCCGAACCTCGCCGCTCGTGCTCAGGAAGAGCTGAAATACGGGTTTGAGCGCTGGATCTGTGGCGCGCGTCGCGCGATCAGTGCGATCCAATCCGGTGGGGAACGCGCATTCCTGATCGGTTACGGAATCGCCAGCTCCGTGTACCGCGTGCTCCTAACGACCGGAATTGTCCTCTACGTCGGCGATCGTTTCTTCGAAATCGGCCTCCTGCTGGCTGCAATCCTTTTCATGACGAGCCTCGTGCTCCCGGTGTGGAAATTTACAGCATACCTGATGGCAAGCCCCACACTCGGGCGATGCCGCCCGCGTGCACTCACAGTCTGCGGCGCTGTCGCCGTTGCCATCTTCATGATGATCGGCATTGTGCCATGGCCCTCGTCATTCCGCGCAGCGGGTGTGATTGAGGCGCACCGTTTCACCCAGATCTTCGCTCCGGCCAGCGGGCGCGTGGAGAATGTGACTACACGATCAGGTGCCAGGATCAAAGCGGGTACAGCCATGCTCCAGTTGCGAGATGATGAGCTGGACCTTGAAATCATTCAGGCAGAAGCACAGCGGCAAGAGCTGCTGGCATTGCGTGAAAGCGCGCTTTCAGGCTCCCCTGGCGCCCTCGATCCTCTGGACAAGCAACTCGCGGCAGTTGGCAAGCAGATCGAATATCTCCGTCAGCAACGAACACTCGGAGAAATTCGCTCACCGCAAGATGGAGTGTGGTTCGCCCCAAACCAGCGTGAATGGATTGGCAGCTGGGCGGAAAGAGGGGCCCCTCTCGGTGAAGTAGTCGATCCTACCGGGTTTGCCTTCTCCGCCGTTGTTTCCCAGGAGGAGGCGGCACAGCTTTTTGCCGAACCGATTCGAAAATTGGAGGTCCGACTCGCCGGTCAGGCGGGAGTCGCGCTCTCTGCCACAATCGATC
>CBINJX010000025.1:0-13972 GCA_966251085.1 uncultured Verrucomicrobiales bacterium | reverse complement strand
TGAAACAGCAGTACCGGTGCGGGTAGGGAACAAGTTGATCACCTTTCTCCAAACGGGGCAAATCCTGCTCCAACGGCCGGACAAAATCCATTTTAACCGCATTGCGGAGCAACTAATCCAGTGGGGAGCAGAAGTCGATCTCAAGCGGCTTGAGGAAACCTACTTTAATACACGTGTTCTAAGCGTTCAGCAGTACGAGGCGCTTGTGCGGCTTTTGACGATCTTTGCCGAACACCTCTCTTCTTGTAGTAATTTGCTCGCATTGCACGGCTCCTCGGAGGAGCCAACGGCCATTGTCCGAGCCCGCGGCCACATCGCGGAACATTACGGAGATGACCTTTCCCTCGCTACAGTGGCGAAGATCGTCAACATGAGTGCGAGCTACTTCAGTGAGAAATTTAAGGAAGCTACGGGGCTTACCTTTGTGGAGTACGTTGCAAGGACTCGGGTGGAGAAGGCACGCAACCTTCTGGAGAATCCGCACAAGCGGATCAGTGAAATCGCGTTCGAGGTCGGCTTCCAATCACTCTCGCAGTTCAACCGGGCCTTCAAGCGCTTCGTAGGACAGTCTCCGAGCGACTGGAGAGACAGTCTTGCCACGCAAACTTCATAGAGAAGCGCGAGTCATTCGCGTCTGTAGGATGCCGTTGGCCTGACGAACGGCGGATCAGTTCTCTCGGCCTGCTGCTGTTCGCGCGTCGGAGCGCAGGAAGTATGCGCCTTAGCGTTTCTCTGGCGCATTCGGGTGCCATTTACTCTCGCTCGCAGCATTCACCTGCGCAGTATCTGGCGAAGAAATGCGGAGTTTTTCCGATGGGATGCGGAGCGTGATCTCTTGGTTTCTGCGAGCCTTCTATCGTTAAGAGCAAACAGCTCAAGAGCAGAAAGAACCTCAAAGAACCACACGCTATGAACACCCTATCCAGCCTCAAAGTGACCCTGCTCCTTGGTGCAGCAGTCACCACCCTGAACCTCGCGGCGGTTGCCGGTCCTGGTCCCCAAGACTTCCCTCATAGGCTCCAGAGCCGTGCGGAAGCCGAGAAGGTCGAAGCAGGAACCAAAGTCGCTCTTGCATGTAAGGACTGCAAAAACCTGGACGTGAAAACCGCAGATGAGAAGCGTAGCTTTCTCAATTGGTTTAAGCCTGACGAGAAACACGACTGCGGTGGCTGCGGCGGAAAGATGACTGTGAAAACTCCGGGCAGTGGCAAAGCTGGTAGCACAGCGGAATACACACACGTCTGCACGAAATGCGGAGATGATTCCGCCTACACCTGTGCGGCCCACAAAGGCGCAAAGTCCTAACCCTCGTGCGACTCGCCCTGGGAACTGCCCGGAAATCGATTCGGGCAGTTCCTTGCAATCCTCCAGATCATGAACACGGTCACGGTTGAGATTTCCACTCCCGAGGGAGTTTTCTTCGCCGGGCCATCCTCTGCTGTGGACCTGCACTCGATCGACGCAGACATCCACATCGAGCCTAGTGGCGAAAGTTACCTCACGCTGCTGCGACTGACCGAAATTACGATTCGCCGAGGAAGTGAGTTTCTTTCGTTCGTTCTTGAGAATGCCACGGCAAGCTTAAGAGCCGGACAGTTGGTCGTATTAGCCGAAAATATTCGGCCGACGGTGCAGGAGAACAGGGGCCTGCCGCACGCCGATACCTGGAATCTTGGTCAAGCCTGCATTGGCCTTAACGCAACGACATACGACAATCCGCAATCGCCCTGAACCACCGTGACTTTCTGATCTGAGAGATCGCAGCTTTAGCGCTGGTTCTGTTGTCGTTCAGGAAAGGCTCCTCGCTATTTCGAGTGGGTAATGGCCGCTGCGCGGAGCGGTAGGATCAGGGAATCACGTTTTCCCGAACCCCTCCTAAGAAACTGATGGCTGAAGCACTGAGGAGGACGTCAGCGTAAATCCGTAAGCCGCAGCTTGGGCTGAGAGTTGATGGAACTTTTTCCTACGAAGGAGATCATCCTCTTTCTCGACGATGGAGTCGTCGTACGCAGTGCGCTCACGTAGTAGGTGATAGATGATACGGGCGAGCATGTGAGCGGTAGCCGTGATCGCTTTTGGGGTCCCGAGGCGTCCTTTCATCTTCCTGAAGAAGTCGCCAAGTCGGGTTTGGCTGCGGTGAAGGCTGTTTGCGGCCATTCGCAAAATGTATGCAGCTCGTGAAGGAACATCCCGAGTTTGGCTGAAAGCACTCCACCGCGGCGTTCATGCTGCGTTGTTGACCATTTGGAAGACCGGTGCCATCTTGGCACCATGCCATCCGCAGCCGAAAAGAAGGCCCGTCTGGTCGCTCGCATCCCTTCGAGTGTGCGGAAGACCATCCAAGCCGCCGCCGATCTCGAAGGAGCGTCGCTCAATAACTTTGTCGTTCAGGCAGCTCACCGCCAGGCGCAGGAGATTCTCGAACGCGAGACGATCATCCGGCTGAACCGCGAGCAAACCAAGCGTGTGTTCGAGTTGCTCGACAAGCCGCCGAAACCGAACGCGGCGCTGCTCTCCGCCAAAGCCGCCCATCGGAAACTCGTGCGTGCTTAAAGTCGAACTGCTGGATGCGACTCACGACCGCGGCGGTTTCGACTGCGGCGTAGAGCCGTTAAATCGTTATCTTCAGCAAATCGCTCGACAGCACATCGCGAAGGGAATTTCCAAGACCTTCGTCTTAGTCGATGAGCACGCTACTGCGGCCAAACCTGTGCTTGGTTTTTTCACGATCTCCCTTTGTCAGGTGCTCGGCCAGCAAGTGCCCGCAAAGTGGGCGAAAAAGCTGCCCGAGCAAATTCCGGCGATGAGGCTTGGGCGACTGGCAGTCGCGAAGGCGCACCAGGGTGCCGGATATGGAAAGACGTTGCTCGTGGATGCGCTGCACCGGATCGCTCGCGTGGCCGATCTCGCTGGCGGCATCGGCTTGTTCGTGGACGCAAAGGACGAAGCCGCTGCGGCTTTCTACTCGCGTTTCGGCTTCGAGCCGACGCCATCCGGCCCACTGACCTTATTCATACCGACGGAGACAATCCGCCAGTTTGCGGCGTGATCGGCGGTTCCCGCGCAAGGCTGAAGAAGAACGGATCAAGCGGTGGATTCGCCGACCTTCCCATCGGCGAATGCCTGGACGATGAACGCCACGGTTTCACCGGCCTTCTGTCCCCCAGCTCGCGAGGTCGAGTGACGCGAACTTATCGAGCAGTGGCTTGAGCACCGGAGCGACCTTCTCGGCCACGCCGACCCAGAAGCCGCTCACCTTCATGCCGGTCAGCACGAGCTTATCGTAGACGTCATCGAGAAACCAATTGCGCCGCCAGCAGGGGTTTTGGGCCTCCTCTGGGGGTAACAGAAGGTCGCGAGAACGTTGCCTGCGCTGGTCGCGTTCGGCAGGATCGCAGAGATGGATGCGAAAGATCTGTTCACGTTGGCGCTGCAATTGAGCCCCGAGTGGAAGGTGCAAATGGCCGGGCGAGCCATGGATGAAGTGTGCAAGGAACTGCACCGGGAGGGAGCCGATTTGCACGATGGGATGTGGGCACTGCGCGGCAATGAATGGACGCGCAGCAAAGAACAAGCTGGCACTCCGCGCTGCGCTCTGCCGCACCTATCCGAAGCTGGGGCGTGCGATGATGCTGCGAGAACTCCTGCCGGACATCCTCGCACAGGAAGACCAGGAACTCCTGCACTGGTGGTGCAAGCGAGCCAAGCGCAGCCGTCTTACTCCTTGCGAGAAACTGGCGGACACCTTGCGGGAGCACTGAGATGGAGTAGTGGCCTTCATGGAAACCCGAGTCACCAACGGGGTGATCGAAGCCATCAATGGACTCCTCCAATTAGCCAAGCGCATGGCACGCGGCTTCCGCTCATTTCGCCACCTTCAGAACCATCGCCCTTCAGGAAAGACTCGTGAGTGATACAAAGACATTTTTGCGGACCTTCCGGAGTGGACATGAGATGAGAGCACGCGATGGCTACAAACACTTCTTCGCTGACACCTGTCGGGGCTATCGCAAGCAATCGCTTCTTGTCCGTGCTTTCAGATCCTGAGCAGGAAACATTGGCGAGGGAGGCGAGTCTGCAGCGGTTTTCCAAGGGAGAAGTGCTCTTTCACGAAGATGAGGCTGCGGCGCGCGTGTGGGTGGTAGTGCAAGGCCAAGTGAAGCTTGTGAAGGTGACTCGAAAAGGCCACGAGTTGATGATCGAGCTTGTGGTGCAGCAGGAACTCTTTGGCGCCGTATTTTACGCGCATCATCCCGTTTACCCGACTACAGCAATCGCACTTGCGGATACGGTTACCATGTCGTTCCCGGTAGCGACAATGCACAGGCTCTTGGACAAGTCGCCACGTTTCCAGAAGGAGATTCTGGCGGACATGTGCCGCCGACTCTGCCATGCGCAGGAAATGCGCGGGCTCGCGCTGGAAGATGTGCCCCGGCGTCTAGGGTGGGCTCTGATGTACTTGCACGGAAAGTTCGGAGCGGAGATTCCTCACAATCGGCAAACCTTGGCAGAACTCGCAGGCACTACTGTTGAGACGGCGATCCGCTTTACACGGAAGCTGAGTAAACAGGGCATCATCACAACGCGCCGCGGCGAGATCACCGTGCTAGAGCCACAACGTCTTGAAGAATTCGCCGCGAGAAGCTGCGGAAGTTGCAGCTCTATATGACGGCGGTCATAGAAGGGTAGCGCGCTGTGGGGCTACGCTCCCCACATGCAAACAACTGTATTGGAGATTCCCGGAATGAGGTGCAGCTCGTGCGTTGCACGCGCTGAAAAGGCACTGAAATCCGTACCCGGAGTGGAGTCGGTCGTCGTTGACCTGGCAACAAAGCAGGCCACGATCCAGCACCATGGAACGGAAGAGGCGAAGCTAGTGGCAGCGATCACGCGGAGCCCCGCGGAAGCCAATGAGGGGAGGGACCATGGTCGCGAATAACGCCACCCTGGGCGAGGAGCGTGCCGAGTTGCCGCTGCTCGGAATGAGTTGCGCCGCGTGTGCAAATCGCATCGAGAAAGCACTGCAGAAGTCACCCGGAGTAACTGAGGCGCAGGTGAACTTTGCGACCACACGCGCCACTGTCCGGTACCATGCTTTGGCCACCAATTTGGAGACGCTGAGGAATACCATCCGTGGTGCAGGGTACGACGCGCTTCTGCCCGAAAACGAAAGTGTCACTGAGGGTTCCACCACGGAACCGCGGGATCGAGAAGCAGACGCACGTGCCGAAGAGTATCGCCGGCAGAAGAGACGGTTCTTCCTTGCTGCTGGACTAACACTTCCGGTGGTGGTTCTCGCAATGGGGAGCCATCTTGTTCCGGCCTTAGCTCCAATTCTGGACTTCCCTGGACGGATCTGGGCTGAGCTGGTGCTTACCACCCCCGTGCTCTTCTGGGCGGGGCGGGAGTTCTTTACCGGCGCTTGGAATGCCGCCAGGCACCGGGCTGCGGACATGAACACGCTCGTTGCCCTCGGTACATTCGCCGCGTGGCTCTACAGCGTAGTCGCGACTGTCGCGCCGCAACTCTTTGCTGGCGTCGGGGGCGACCATGCTCATTCAGGGCATAGTGCAGTCGGCGTCTACTACGAAGCGGCGGCGGCAATCATCACTTTGATCCTGCTCGGCCGCTTGCTGGAAGCGCGTGCCCGGAACCGGACAAGTGGTGCGATTCGCGCGCTTTTGGGACTGCAGGCTAGAACGGCTCGTGTAGAGCGTGATGGTCGGGAACAGGATATTCCGATCGAGAAAGTGCAGCGCGGCGATATCGTGCTCGTCCGTCCTGGGGAGAAAATTCCAGTGGATGGCGAAGTTGTCGACGGCAGTTCCTCCGTTGACGAAAGCATGCTGACGGGGGAACCGCTTCCAGTTCAAAAGAAGTCCGGTGACACCGTAATAGGGGGAACTTTGAACAAAACGGGGGCGTTCCGCTTTCGTGCGACGAAGGTCGGGAAAGACACGGTGCTCCAGCAAATTGTGCGGCTCGTACAGGAAGCGCAGGGGAGTAAAGCTCCCATCCAGCGCCTCGCGGACACGATCGCCGGCTATTTCGTCCCCGTTGTCATCTGCATCGCCATCGCGGCCTTTGTCGCCTGGTTTGTAGTGGCTCCAGTCGATCAGCGACTCTCCATGGCGCTGATCACCTTCGTTTCAGTGCTGATCATCGCGTGCCCATGTGCGCTCGGCCTCGCCACGCCGACAGCTATTATGGTGGGCACGGGAAGAGGGGCACAGCATGGCGTGCTCATCAAGAGCGCTTCGGCGCTGGAGATTGCTCATCGCGTGACCACGGTCGTCCTCGACAAGACCGGCACAATCACTCGCGGTGAGCCGCAGGTGACTGACGTGATCGCCCGCGGAGTATCCGAAGACGAGCTGCTGCGCCTGACGGCAGCGGCGGAGCGTAGCTCCGAGCATCCACTCGGCAGTGCAATCGTGGCTCACGCCTGGGAGCGCAGTCTCGTACTGACGCAACCGCAGGAGTTCTCTGCAGTCGCGGGGCATGGGATACAGGCACGGATCGACGGCCGTGAGGTGCTCGTCGGAAACGCGAAGCTGCTGCGGGAGCGCGGCATCACTCCAGACGAATTGACCGCCCAATCGCTCGCCGACGAAGGCAAGACTCCAGTGTTTGTCGCTGTGGACGGCACATTCGCAGGTGTCATTGCGATCGCGGACTCCCCGAAAGAGAGTTCTCGTGAGGCCATCGCGCAGCTCCATTCTCTGGGTTTGGAAGTCGCGATGCTGACGGGTGACAACCGCCGGACGGCTGAAGCGATTGCTCGCCAAGTCGGGGTGGACCGCGTCCTGGCAGAAGTCCTCCCGGAGGGCAAAAGTGACGAGATCAAGAAGCTGCAATCCGCAGGCAAGGTCGTCGCGATGGTTGGAGACGGCATTAACGATGCGCCTGCTCTCGCTCAAGCGGATGTCGGCATCGCGATGGGCACTGGAACCGACGTGGCTATCGAAGCAGCGGACGTCACTCTCGTGCGGGGCGATCTACGCGGCGTGTACGCCAGTATCGCCCTATCCAGGGCCACCATCCGAAATGTGAAGCAGAACCTCTTCTTCGCCTTCATCTACAACGTCCTCGGTATTCCGATCGCCGCAGGTCTTCTCTACCCAATTACGGGCTGGCTGTTGAGCCCCATCATCGCCTCTGCGGCAATGGCGCTCTCCTCAGTGAGCGTGATCAGCAACGCGCTGCGCCTCCGCAGCTTCAACCCTTGGAAAGTTTGATCTTATGGACACCACAGAAACCTTCGTTGTCATAACCGGTGCGCTCCTCATTGTCTTCACCATCTGGTTTTTCTTCGGAAAGCGGGAGGCGGTTGCTGCAACGCGGAGTGCATCCGGAACGCAGGAGATCAACATCGTGGTCCAAGGCGGTTTTACGCCCGACCAGATCGAGGTTGAAGCCGGAAGGCCGGTGCGACTGAAGTTCTACCGTGATGAGATCACTCCGTGTACTGAGCAGGTAATTCTCGGTGACTTTGGGATCGCGCGAGAGGTTCCGTATCACGAAACGAGCGTCGTCGAGTTCACACCCGAAAAGGTGGGGCGGTTTGCGTTCCACTGCGGCATGAACATGGTGCGCGGTACCATTATCGTGAAAGCACCGGGAACAGGCCAAGCATGACTGAGCCATTCTCGCTTGGCGTTTGGCCGGTTGTTCATCGGCATGAAGAAGTTCTACAATAGATCTACGGAATGCCCACATTCGATTGCCTGTGGTCGCGACAGCTTTATATGGCCGCGGCCAACGAAGGGAGCTGCGGAGGCTTACGTTTGGCGGAATCCTTGAGCTTCTGATCAAGTCTTGATTCGGCGAATCGTGGGTGAATGACAGGTCTGAGTGATGGTTTCAAGGGCGTCGCCAGGCAGTAGCTGCTGACCGTGAACTGTCGTCCAACCACACTTGCGCGTAGTGGGTCGGTGGTTCACATCCTCATCCGCTTATCTGTTCAAAACCAAGTCGCGTGGGCCGTAGTAAGTGCCGAAGACACTGCCTCTGTCTGGAGCTGTTCGTACCCGGAACACACCACTCGGGGCCGCTCGTAAAGGAGTGGTAAACTCGCCCAGAACAATCCAATCGGGCGAACAAACCAAAGTCCGTTCCCGGTTTGTGTCGTGGGCAATACGTACCGGTGTTAACGGTGTGGGGGGCATTGAAAACCACGTAACAGCGAAATTGATTGGCGACACCTACCATCGTTGGCTTCTCTCCACCCCAAGGTTTTCGATGAAAGTTCGCCAAAGCGGCGCAGTGTCTGGTGTTGGCCAATTTCCTGAGCGTGTGCGGAAGGTAACTTCCTCAGAAGTTAGCCATACACGCAGACCGCGTAGATCGGAATAACTTCCAGGGCAGTCGCGTAATGCGGTCAGTGCAGCAATGCGGGAGGGCAGACCACTCTGGATCAGTATTGCAGCCTCGGCGGTTGGCGTTCCGGTCTCCACCGCCAACGCTGCCCGTCCTCCGTTTGGATTTTCCGAAGCGTCACCCATCGCGGAAGCCCGTACGCGGACAGCTTCCAACGCCCAAACGAGGCGGTAGACGAGTGCATCCTCGATGAATTTTCGTAGAGGCACCTCTTGGCCACCTGCAAGATCAGCCATGCTGTTCCCGTGCAGCCATTCGCGGAGGATAGCTGGCCAATTCTCGGGAATTTCCGCAGGGCGAAACGGTTCGATGGCGAATACAATTCTTCCAAATTCCGTAAGTTCGGCAACTGCCTGATTAACATCGCGAGCCTGGAGTGCAGCGTCAGCGTTGTGGAGGAAACGATTTAAATCGGAAGCGTGCTGGTCCAGATATCGCCCCGTATCGAAGCTGAGGCCGGCGAAGAAGTAGCCTTTCCGCTGTGCAGGTGTGGAATTTGCCCAGATGAAACCAGCACGGCCGACGAGTAGAGCGCGAGCTAGCGTTTGAATCGGCTCGGCGTGATGCTGAAGGCTTCGTTGCCAAAGCGATGAGTGCAGAGCCGCATCCAAGACCTCTGCGATTGCCTCCGCCGGTGCATCGTGCCGAATGAGTGATAGTAGGGCTGAGTCGAGGCAGGCGAGTTGCGACTTCCACTGTGCTGGCAAGTCGGGCTGCTCCGGAGTCGCTGGAGGCGTGTCCCACGCAGTCGTATTGCCGAGAACGTAAGCAGTGAGTTGCTCGTACGATGTGCCGACCCGTTGTGCCAAATTGAGGCTCAACCATGTGACGAGTTGGAGAAGGCCGCTTTGCAGATCGCGCAGCCCTTTGGATGCGACCAAACGCTGCCAAACACTGAGGTCTTTTCGTTTAAGCGCGACACACAGAACCTGACCTTCCACATCGACAAAGGCTCGCCCCGCGCGGCCTGCAACATTGGCAAATTCTTCCGCGGGCAATGGTTTACCCGATCGATAGAGAGAGGAGAAAAGAACCGTCGTAGCGCCCAAGTTGAGCCCTTGTGCAAGCGTAGGAGAGGCAATGGTGATTTTGAGATGTCCGTCCCGGAGGAGTCGCTCAACAGCCCGCTGAAAGGCGCGGGGAAGCTGTCCGTGATGTACAGCCACGCCGATTTGCAGAGACTGGACGGCGGGATGGTTTTCGCCAAGCCATTCCCGGCCGATTGTGAGTGCATCGTGCAACACCGCAGGATCCGAGTTGAAGAGCATCGGCAGGTAACCTTTCCGATGAAGGTCAAGGGCCGCTTCCGCCAGCGGTTCCACGGATCGGCGTTGAGGGCAATAAATGAGCACACTTCCGCCATCGCGGACGAGTCGCCAGGCACACGCAAGGGTCAACTCCTTCCCCTCTTTCGGGAAATCCGTCATACGCCGGCCTGTAGGCGGCGTTGGCACTATGAAGGGATCGACATAAGGTCGCTCCTCCTCGACGCGGTATGTGAGTAAAATGCGATCTCTTGATATGGTGACCTCTCCAAAGCGCTGTCGCGTCGGACGCCAACCACAGGATATTGGTTCCCCCGGCTCATCTTGCCGAATCCATCGAAGGAAATCCTGGAGTTGCTCGCCTGGGGGCAAAATAGCTGAGAGACAAACAATCCGTCGACTTGCTGCATCCTCTCGACGGAGCAAGCGCTGAACGAGGACTTCGTATCGAATTTCGCGTTCATTAGCGCCGATGCTGTGAGCCTCATCCAAGACGATTAGGCCGACATTGGCGATGATTTCGGGGTTGTTTCGGAGAGCAAAATCCAATTTTTCCGGAGTGCTCACTACGATGTCGCGATTCCCAAGCGAATCCACGTCGTCACCAGTGGCACCGCTGGAGCCATACAGAGAAGATACCGAGAAGCCTAGAGGGGCAAACGTGCGACGCAGCGTACGTTCGGTTTGCGCCGACAAGGCTCTCAAAGGCGTGACAAACACAACTCGTTTGCCGAGTGCCAAGGCTCGCAGAATGCATAATTCAGCGATGCGGGTTTTACCTGCACTCGTTGGAAGTGCCACTACGAGATCATCCGTTGTATCGAGTACGCGAGCAGCAGCCCCGAGTTGCGACGGCCAGAGATCGATTTCAGCCACGCTCCGGCGAAAGAGTTGAGAAATGAAGAGCTGTCGAAGGAATGCCCACTTTGACTCAGGCGGATCGTCGCTTGGTTCCGGCAGGCGAACATGCAAGCTGTGGTCCCAGAGATCGTCGAGCAAATGCCGGGCGATAGTAAAACTCCACCAGAACGGCACTGAATCCGCCTCCGCAGCCGCGGCGACTCCCTCATCCAACAGCGTTAACGCATCGCGGACTAGATCGACGTCTCCTACTTCCAGCCCGTAATCGAACGAGGCCAAGGCGCGATGAAATAGCGAATCGAGGCAGATCTGCAGCGCACGTTCGTAGCTACCTTCGGCGTTCTCCTCCTCCAGTTTGGTAGCAAGCGCGTCGTCAAAGCCACCGCCGTCTCCGGCCCAAGTGCGAATGGTTGCGCGCAATTCATCCAGATTGCGCTGCATCAGAAGAACCAGCGCTCGTTCTGTTGGGCTGAGGTTAAGCGCTTTTAGTTCGACAGCGAGCAAGCTGAAGGCTCGTGCCGAAAAATGTCCAAGGTGATAGGCCGCGGCCGCAAGTACGACGTAGAAGCCACGCTCTGGCCACTGCGGATCTCCCCGGCGCACAACCGATTCAATTGCTTCACCCCCACGCTCGAACGCGTGACCAATCTCCGGATGCTGACGATTTAATGAGCGTAAGCGCATTGCTGCGCTGATGAGGGCAAGCCCGTATGAAAGGAGGTCAGAACTTAATTCGGCTGCAAAGGGCGGGCTGTTGGCGGGGAGTTGGCCCTCGGTCCATATCATGCCCCTTGCAAGCCCCCGGGCTACCAAGCGCCCTCGAAAGCCCGGCTGCGTTCCAGTTGCGATGCGCGCGACCAGCGACTCAACGGTTTCCGGCATAAAGGGAGACTTGCTCGAAAACTGAGGCGATGAACTCCTGGTGATCCGCGATGCGGAGCCCAATCGCTTGCTGACGGACCGCGCCGTCGCAGCCTTGGAGGTCGGTGGTCAACGCTGCGCTGGGATCATTCCCGCTGAGTACAAAACAAAGATGTACTAATTGAGCCGGCGCGATGTTTCGCTCCAAAAGGTAAGTCTCAAAGAGTAGCGCCAGCTCGTCTTGCCCGGTCTCAAAAAGCCGATTCATGACAAACGCCATTGCATGCACGGATGGGCGACCGTTGTTCTGGTTTAGAGCATTGCGCGCTTCAGCGACCACATTCGGAGCGAGAGCAAGTCGGCTTTTCGCTTCACCCTTGAGAAAGCGAACGCTAGCACCTTCTCTCGCAATGCCGATCAGGTCTTCGCCTCGCATGGCCTGTTCCCTGGCGTCCTTCCACCGCAACCGTTTGATCGGGATGTGGAAGGGGTGAAGGAGTTCCGGCACCGCTTCTGTAGCAAGGATTTCTCCTAGATCGCCCGAGCGCCCCACTGGGGTCTGTGGAAGCAATGACCGTAGTAGTTGCGCGGCCTTATCGAAGCCAACACGCGCCATTCGCGCAGCCAAACGCTCTGGAGCTTCATAATGCGCCGCGACTGCTTGGCTCAGGCGTGGTAAAACGCGCGCTCTGGAACCGTCTCGTTCCGACAAAATCCGAAGTTCGTGCGAGCCGACTGGCACCAACGTGTTGTTACACCATTCTGCAAAAAGATTTTGCTCACACATGGCTGGGGTGTTTATCGGGCGATCATTGGCCCATTCCATCCCGATGGCAAGGCAGCTACCGTGACCGGGGGATTTGTGCTGCGGCTCATTTCCAGCCCTAGCAGAATGCATCGAACCCACTGCGAAGCTCTCGCTCGATGTCGCTGCGGAAAACAGCGGGGGCGGTGTCGACAGCGCTCAGCGCCAGATCCGTGCTCAACCGGCGGTATCATCGCCGGTGATGTCCGCGTTTTGCCGGACCTCTTGGTAGAGTTTGTAGCGAAATCGAGGATGCGACAGCAACTCCAGTGAGCCACTCACACCGAGAAGAGCACGAACTTCGTGCTCGGGAAGCCCGATGGCATGAATCTTATCGCCGTTCCGGGCAGCTATTCCTTCAATCTGGTGATCGACCCCGAAGTGAATAGCGTTGCCACGGACCATTGCATTTTCGGCTTGGGCCGCGGCCATGCTGTTCCGCGTAACCACAGCGAAAAACCATTCCTGCTCATCAGGCGCGTACGTGGACTCAATCTCGGCCCGAATTCGCAGCATGTAGCCCTCGCGCGTAATTGAGCGGATCCGTGATCTTTCGAGATGAAAAAGCGGCGCGTGGCCAACGTCGTGAGTAGGACCGAAGACCAAGACGATCTTGGGACGCAAGTTCCATTCTACAGCATCGCCTAATGCCGGCGGGCGGTATCCCTCGCACCGCAGACAGAGACGCTCGATCCACTGAGTCGTAACTTTGGGCCTCTGCTTTGCTGGAAGGCGCTTCACCAGATTTTGAAACCACGGGACAACATCTTCGGGGTGCAATCCATAAGGAAAGCTCTTCTCCCACCACAAATACCGGTCGGGAGGAATTTCGCCGTCCACCCTTGTATGAATGCGGAGAAAAACATCCGGCTTCTGGTAAGCCCCAAGATCGATTGTCGCATAAAACTCCATGCTGCTAGAGGGTTCCGCAAGGATCTCGCCCAAGGAGACTTTTTGGAACTCAGGGATCTGGATGGTCTTCCCGTAGGTCGGCAGGTAGCGAGGCGATTGCTCGACGGTATCGCGCAAAGACGGGTAATGCTCGTCGAGAGCAGGCCGCCACTGATCACCAGCCAGCAAGTAATACCGATCCCACTCCTCCAAAAGTTGATGGCTCAGTGGTTCTCGTCCGAAGACGTCCAACCGAAGGGAGAGCGCGAGGTTGTATAAGGTAGCTTTTCTTGCCTTTGGAGAGATCGGGCGCAGAACCGGGTCAAGCGCAAGCCAGCACGGGGCTACAAAGGTAGGATCTCGTAGGATCACCTCAAAGTCGTGCGGAGAAAATTCGGTGAGGAGCGTTTCAGGCGTCACAGTGAACTGATCGACGCTCTTTTAAAGCGTCTTACAGGACAAGTGCGTACGTGGGCAGAGGACGAGCCTTGCACACTTTCCGTTTCGGTGTGCGCTCCGTCCAAAGAGCGGTCAGCCGCCTAGCGTCCGGGTGGCGATGCTTCTGGCGTGCGACGTTAGAGCGGATCAAGCCTGAAAAAGTTTACCTGGAATCCGTGCAAGAGCGTGAACTGATGCCGATGCTGTTCCCGTAAAAATGGAGTCGAGAACAAGAAATCTCGCGCCGCAACTGGTGGAAATGATGTACTGGTATATTGCTATCTACCTGCTTTCCGGTTTGCAGGCGCAGTTCAATGGTATCGAGCAGGCGAACCTGCGCTTTAATGGAATCTTCGTGACGACCATCATCCGGCAGGGCGTATTTTTCACATTCGTACTCGTTTGCTACGTTTTCAGCTTTTCGGTCGAGCTGGTTTTCCTCGTATGGGTGCAGATTGCGAGCGCGCTTGCG
>CBINJX010000024.1:0-14041 GCA_966251085.1 uncultured Verrucomicrobiales bacterium | reverse complement strand
CCCCGAATAATAATCGAGAATCCCAAAGAGAAGCAGGGCAACTCCGGCGAAGAACAATGCACGCAATAAGCCCGCGAGCAGCAGGCCCAAACGCCACCGAAGCTGAAAGCGCCGGAGCGCTGAGGAGAAGTCTCGTTGTGTGTCCATCGGTTGATGAGACTTTGCGGTCATAACAATCCCTCCCGGCGGCGAAGCCACCATTCGCCACCGAACGTAAGTGCGACAAACATGGCCACCCACCACTGCGGCCAGAGCGGTTCCCAGCGGGGTTTGCTCTGCTCCGCGCTGCGTTCATCCGACCAGAGCATGCCTGTAAGTTTTTCAGCGTCCTCCGGGGTGAAAACCTCCCCTCCGGAAGCCTTGGCGAGAGTCTCGAGACTTTCGCCATCCGGGCGGAGATCGTCCGCTTCGGTTGGCGGTGCGAGTACTGCAAATGTCGCAGCGCCTTCCTCACGCTCTGGGGCTGCCTTGTCGATCACACGAATTTCATAACGTCCGGGCTGATCGGGTGTAATCACGGCGGCCCATTCCCGTCCTCCATCTCCACCGGGAAGCGCCGTGGCCGTGGCTTCACCCACCGGTTGTCCGTTGCGGCGGATCTGTACGACAGGTTGCGGCTGCGCGGCATTGCCTCGATAAGCGATCACTGCACGGATCGGTTGTCCGGGTTCCGACGTGGTTTCACGGACTCGGATTGCATAGTCCTGTCCCGGACGGAATTCCGAGTAGGTCGCGCACCATTGCATGAGCTGCACCCAGAACTGCTGATACACGCCCCCCTGCGAGCGAACCTCTGGACGGAAATCCCAGCGCCAGAGCCCGTCGGCGTTCACCGCCGCCACCATGCCGCGTCCGAACCGGCGCGCGATCAGTAGAGGCAGCCGTGTCTGGCGCCCCTCGACAGCTCCCTCCGCGAGTACGCGTGTAAAGGGACGCATCTTTGCGATCGAATAGACATCTTCGAGAGGTGGGAGCGAGGCCCAGACTTTGTCATCGGCGGCGGGCAGCGCGGCTCCGAAGAGATTGGCTCCGGCATCCGCCAACGGCGTGAACTGCATTCCGCCGCTCAGCGATTCGCCCCATTCCACAGGCTCGAGTACCTCCAGCGCGGGGAACCGGCCGGAGTACGGTTTGCCGCGTGCAAAGAGCACTGCGCCGCCCTGATCACGAACGAAACCTTGCAGTGCCACGATCCGCGCAGGTGTGAGGAATCCATCGGCTCCCTTGCCGAAAACGATCAGGTCGTAGCGGGCCAGCGCTTCGGCGGTTTCGGGGAAGATGGTCTCAGGAGAAAGCAGCGGTTCGGCCCCGCTGGCTTCCACGCGGAAGTAGCGCTCTTCATTCAGCCGATGAACCGTGAGGATATCCACGGCGGTCTGCTGACGTAGGAGTTGAGCGAGAAATTTGCTGTCCCAATACGGCGCGCCTTCCAGCAGGAGAACGCGCGTCTTCGAGGCGAGAACATTGACCCGGACAGTTTCCGTATTGTTGGCGGGCAGATGCTCCCCGGGCCAGGGCTCCGTGCGGAGTATGTACTCTCCACCGGATTCCGGAACTTCGGGCAAATCAAAGACCACGGTCTGGCGCGCTCCATCGGTCAGTGTCGCGTCCTGGCGGGCGATCTCCTTTCCGTCTGGGCCCAACAGGATGACCGCAGGTTTGATCGGACCCAATCCACGGTTCTCAACTTGGGCACTGAGTTTCACCGGTTGTCCGCGGAAGGCGGTGACTTGCCGGGGGATTGCCGTAAGTGAGAGATCGCGGCTGCCCCAGGAGCCACCCAGCGGGATCACGTGCATTGGGATCCCGCGGCCTCGGGCGCGGAGAGCCAGATCATCCAGCTTTCCCTTTGCGGTTTCACGTCCGTCGGAAATCACAACCATCCCTGCAAGAGAGGTGCCCTTCTGATCGAGTGCAGCGGAAATGGCGCGTCCGAGATCTGTTGCCGCGCCATCCGGCGGAAGTTGCGCCAGTGAGTCCGGTTCGCCCTCAAGTTGGGCCGCAAAGGTTTGCACGCGCACGTCGCCCTTTGCTCCTGCGGCCTTCTTCAGTTGCTCGGCGGCTGAGATGGCTGCCTGCCATCGGGATGTATCCGGCGCATGCTCCGTCGCCATGCTGCCGCTGCGATCCACGAGCACGAGCCAATCGCGGCGTGTGTGATGCACGTCTTCCAGCCAGCGTCCGGGGTTCAACCAACAGAAAGCCAGCAGCAGCAGCCCAACACCCCGGAGGGTGAAAAGCGGCCAGCGAATTCCGGCCCGAGTCCCTGCAACTCCTTTCCAGGCAAGCCACGATGCCCCGGCGACAAAAACGAGCGCCAGTGCCACCGCTTCCGGCAGATTGATGGCTGGATTCCAGGAGAACGCAGCAAACGAGATGGGATGAAGCGTGATCATGGAAGTCTCCTCATGCAGTCAACGCTGAAGCCGGTTCTCTCTTCACCGGGCGCTGCCACAGCAGCAGCGCCTCGAGCGCCAGGAAAAGTGCCGCTGCGGCGAGGCACCATGGCCAAATCGGTTTGCCCTCACGGAGTTCGGCCAGCCGAGTGCTGCCGGCATTCGTGACCAGCGCTCCGGAAGCCTGCTCGAGTTCGGCAACGGTGAGTTGGCGAAGATCCGATTCCGTCTCGGGAAAGTTCATGACCGCTCGATCGAGAACGCTGCCTTGCGCGGTCCAGCGGTAGCTGCCGGGAGGAACGGAAGAGACGGTTGCCAAGCGATGCCGAATCCGCGCGGTTTCAGGAGCAATTTTCACTTCCTGATCCCGCTCGTCTGCGAGCCGGATGTCAGCCGGATCAATTGCCGCGCCGGCATCGAATCGCAACTGCTCGCCCGGTTCAAAGGTTCGCAACGTCTGTGTGCCGCTGCGCTGGGCGAGATGACGGAGGAACTCGCCGAAGAAGGGAAGGAACACGGTGCGAGATGCCCAATCGGTGGCGCCGAGATCGAGATTCCACCATGCGACTGCCGTGCTCCTGCCGGGAGCGGTTTCGAAATCGAGTAGCGTCAGGGCAGGGGAGTTGTCGTCATAGGTCAGTAGCGGCTTTTGCGCAGCAAATACGGGACTCGCGAGCCGGCGCTGAAATTGTCCCTTCACCGGGTCTCCAAAACTGCCATCTGCAAACAGGGCGAAGACCGGATGCTCCTCGTTTGTAATGCGCAGGCTCCAGCCGGGTGTTTCCTTTGTCTCATTGCCCAGGGGCTGATCCGCGTTTTCGGCCGCTGGTTGCCCTAGCAACTCCCTTATCGCTCCGGGATTCAGGCCTGCCGCAGGCTGCAGCACGAGGGCACCGCCCTGTTTCAAATGTGCCCCAAGAGCCTCCGTGTGTTCACCGTTCCAATCCGCCGCGAAGAGAATGTCCACCCGCTTCGACTCTGCCATTTCCTCCGGCGTAAGGCGGCGCGCCGCCACGCTGTCCAGAGCCTGTGCTGCGCGGAGCCACGTCCGCGCAGTGGTGCTCTCCGCTGGTCCGAGGATTCCTACGTTCAGAGCGCCGCGGACCTCCACAAGACCGTGCCGCACGTCGTCACCCGGAAAACGATCCTCCGAGAGGGTTGCCTTCAGCGGGACCAACCCTTCCTGTGGGAACACAACGGGCATCACCGCGAGCGTTTCACTCCATGCAGCGACCTCCACAGTCTGGGAAAGACGGCTTTCGCCAGCTTCGCAGAACACCGTCACACGGCGCGGCTCGTGTGAGAAGTTACGCACTCGGCAGACGAGCCGGGTCTCCTGTCCGGCAACCGGACGCGCAGGTTCCGTGGCCAGACCGGCGAGGCCGACGTTCGCGGCCGCGCCTTCGCCGATGGCAAGTCGGGTCAGCTTGATTCCATCGGGCACCTGCAGATTGGCTTCACGCCAATTCGCCTTCTGAAAGTCGGAGATTACCACCAACTCGCGCTCGCCTTCCGCCGAGCCGAGTTGCTTGAGAGCCAAGCCAATCGCCCCGGCGATATCGCCCGGTTCGGGTTTCACTGTGGCCTGCCGGAGCGCCTGTCGCAGGAAATCAAGATTCGGTCCCGGCTCCGGCAACGCGCCTGTGGATCGCGCCTGGATCCAGACCACGTTTGCCTGCGAACCTGCGGGCAGGGTGGCCAGCAGATCCTCGGCTGCACTGCTTGCCTGTGCCAGACGGGTGCGGGTGCCGTCGGCGTATCCCATTGAGGCAGAGAGATCGACCGCGATCACCATTGTCTTCGCCGCATTGCTTCCCCCCGCGAGACGGGAACGCAACCATGGCTGCAGGAAAGCGAGTGCCAGCGCGAGCATCGCGAGGGTGCGAAGAATCAGAAGCCAGCGATCCCGCGGACGCCGTACCCGGCTGACCTTTCGAATCGCCTCCCGCAGGAGCTTCACGCTCGGGAACTGTTGGAGCCGCGGACGTGTCCGTGAGAAGAGATGCGCAAGCAGAGGCACCGCGGCGAGCAGTCCGACCAACCAAATCGGGTTCTGGAAGAAGAGTTGCATCGTCAGACGAGGTTTCCGCCAACCCGGTCGAACAACGGCCAGAACGAGCCATCGGTTCGCGCGAGGTGATAATCCACCTGCCGCTGGGCCGCGAGTGTACGCAGACGGGTGATATGGGTGTGAAGCGTCTCCCGGTAGCTCTCCGCAATCGCTTTCGGATGGAGGGTCAGCTGCTCGCGGGTTTCGAGATCCTCATAACGGGCGAGCGTGTTGTCCCCGAGATCCATCTCTTCCGGCGAGAAGAGATGGATGCGGAATCCGCGATGGATGAACGGGTTCAGCGCATGAAACACCGCGGCCGGATCATCGTAGAAATCGCTGAGAATGATGACTGTGCCGCGTTTGCGAAGATGCAGGCTGGCGCGGCTCAGCGCATTGGCGAGGGATGTTTCGCCACGAGGATGATTGTGCTCCAGCAGGGAGAGGAGCTGATGCAGGTGTTGCCGCGTACTGCCGGGGGGAAGGAACTCTCGGACCTTGTCATCGAAGATCTGCAGCGAAACACGATCGGAACCCCGCACCACCAGCCAGCCAAGCGCGGCGGCGAAATAGGAGGCAAACTCCAGCTTCGTCACTGGCGCACCACCTGCAAAACCCATGCTGGAGCTAGAATCAACAAGCAGATGACATTCGAGATTGGTCTCCTGCTCAAAGGTCTTCAGATACGGACGATCCGTTCGTGCGAAAACCCGCCAGTCCACCAGTCCGGGATCATCACCGGGTGAGTACGGACGGTACTCGTGAAACTCCGTGGAAGCACCGCGCAGATGCGAGCGGTGACGCCCCGAGAGCCAGCCCTCGGCAAGCAGTCGCGCCGCAAACTCGTAAGATTCGAGTCTCCGGACATCTTCCGGGCGGAGATACTTGAATGCCATGAGGATTGGCCCTTCGGGTTAGCTGCGTACAGATTCTAGAGCTTCGCGAGGAGATGCTGGATGATCTGCTCGACTGTGATCCCTTCGCCCGTCGCGTTGTAGTTCGGGATGATGCGATGGCGTAGAACAGCTGGTGCAACGGCGCGGACTTCCTCGGGGGAAGCCGCATCGCGGCCGCGAAGCAGAGCGAGCGCTTTGGCGGCGCGGAGCAGTGTCTGCGAGGCACGCGGACCCGCACCCCAGGAGACGTACCGCTTGATGTAGTCATCGGCCAGATCCGACTGGGGACGGCTCATGTGAGTGAGCGAGAGAATCGAGCGCTTCACGTTGTCCGGAAGCGGCACCTGATGGATCGTGCTCTGGAGCTGAAGCAGACTTGCACTGTCGAGAACGGCTTCCGCCTGCGGGAGATCGGCTCCCGTGGTGCGATCGAGGATCGCGAGCTCGTCGTCCATGCTCGGATAGTCGATCAGGAGTTCGAAGAAGAAGCGGTCGAGCTGTGCCTCGGGCAGGGGATAAGTGCCTTCGTGCTCAATCGGATTCTGCGTTGCGAAAACGAGGAACGGCTCCTCGAGTTGACGTGTCTTTCCGGCAACGGTGACCTGCTTCTCCTGCATCGCCTCAAGCAGGGCGGCCTGTGTCTTCGGCGGAGTACGGTTGATTTCGTCCGCGAGGATCAGGTTTGCGAAGATCGGTCCCGGCGCGAACTCAAAGCGGCGTCCGCCCTCTTCCGTGGTCTGCAGGATCTCGGAACCGACGATGTCCGTAGGCATGAGATCCGGCGTGAATTGAATGCGGTGGAACTTCAGTCCGAGAATCTTGCCGAGAGTGGAGACGAGAAGAGTTTTCGCGAGTCCGGGCACACCAACGATGAGGCAGTGGCCCTTGCAGAGAAGCGCGGTGAGCATCAGCTCCACCACTTGATCCTGTCCTACGATGACGCGTGCGGCCTGCTCACGAATGCGTTGGACCTGAGAGCGAGTTTGTTCCCAGAGCTGTGCGGGATCAGGGGAGACGTTGGGGTCTTGCATGGCGGAGTGGATTCAGGGTTCTTCTTCGTCGTCGGAGGACTGGGTGAAATTGAAGGCATGCCACTGAAGCGTGAACGGGCCGCGTAAGTCGGCTTTCAGCGCCTGAAGCTCAGCCATGCGTTTTGCAAAGAGTTGCGGGTTTGGCCGGTCGTTCTCCTCAGGGGCGTCGTTCGCTGCGGCAGGCTGGGCGCTTTCGAACTTCAGGTGCTCTTTTTTCCAAGCCTCGGTGATTGCGGCATCGCTCCACAGCGGTATCGCAAAGGCGACATGCTGTCCCCCATACGGCGTCGCTCCTAACTGTAGGACTTGGTAAACCGCAGCAATAGGGGCCGGTTTGCCATCCAGTCCCGGCATTGTATCGCCCAGCATCTCCGCGGAGTACTCTTGAACGTTTGGCCGTGCTGACAGGGTTAGTCCACTTAACGGCCCCTTCGAAGCGATGCTGACCGCCAAGGGATTTTTCTCGAGAGTTGCTTTGATCAATGCCGCTTCAATCTCCCGTCTGGTAGCATCATCCAATTGCCGTCCGCTCCACGCATCCGATTTGAAGAACGCCGCTTCTTCATCATTGGCACTGACGGATACAATGGTGAAGTGCGCATCACGGATAGTCTTCGGCCACTCGGGCGCATCCTTCAGATGGAGAACGACTGCCAGTTGCTGATCCAGTGTTTTTGTGCGGAGTGACTCGATAACTTTCGCGGAGGGGAGGGCGGAGAGTTCTTCGACAATCTTTTTTGCCTCCTCGGCCGGGACATTAGCTGCGTTCGGTGGCGCAGGAGGTGTCTGGCCCGAGGCAAGAGCCAGAGCGTGTGCTTTCAATGCAAGCGTGGCGATGTCGGGCGACTGCTGCCAGAGCGCCGTCCACGACTGCTGCTGTGCATTGGAGAATCGCGAGGAGACCAGGACCGAAGCGGTGAGATCTGCAATGGATTGAGGCGCCCTGCCGTAAGGATCGTCTTCCTCCGGCAAAGCGTTATCCTCAAGCAGCTGCTTCAGCGCCGCGCGAGTCGCTGGATCTGATGGGGGTGGACCCGGCGGAGTCGGTGCCTTTGCTCCCCGTGACTGCTGAAAGCGTGTCATCTGCAGCATCGTCAGGAGCTGGCGTTTGCTCTCGCTGTTCTTTGCTGCTGCCGCTGCCTGATACACTGCGGGTTCCAACTCACTAAATGGAGTTGACTGTGCAGCGGTCCCGATCACGGCCATGGCGGCTTGTGTTTCCTCCGGCGTCGTGGCCTCACTGAGTTCCGCAAGGATCTCCTTGAAGCTACGAGGCTTCAGCAGCTGGTCGAGCTTCCGCAACTGAGCAGCTTGATGTGCTGCCATCTGCTTACGGTCCTCTTCGTCCATTTCAAGGCCAGGAACGTTAGCGCCGTCTCCTTCACCGTCTCCCTTGATTGCCTTCGTCACGACTGCCTTTAGCTTCTCGCCGAAGCTATCCGTGCCTTCTCCTTTTGCCGTCATCCGCTTGAGATACGGCTCGAGCAGCGGCACGATCGAATCGACATTGCCATTGTGCCACACCGCCGGATCCAGGAAGACCTCCCGTAGTTTCTGCTGGGTTTCCTCGCCGCCATGTTGAACCAGATATGTCAGGGGCGTTCGGAAGTTGGAATCGTGAGGACTCGTGGACTCCCGGAGATACTGCCAGGCTAACTCCTCATCGCTCAGCGAGCGGATTCCTTCCAGCCATGCTGAAGCACGGGCGCTCCGGGCTGAGGGATCTTCATCTGACCCATATCCGGAGCGACGTGGAATGAGTGGTTCAATGAGCGTCCATGCGATTTCGCCAACTGTCTTGGGGCGGGGGAGCTGCTCATACGCCTCGCGGAGCTTTTCTTCCGGACTCTGGGTGGAGGAAAAATAGTAGGAGCGGTACCCCGAATCCGCATCTCCTGAAATCCGCATAAACCGCTCGTCCTCGATCAGACTTGCCAGGATTTCCGCGGCCTGACGCTTTTGCTGAAAGAAAGCCTTTACCGGACCGGTGGATGCCGGTGTGCTGGTGGTCGTGGTGGCTTCCACCAGAGAGTCGTCGATCTCGATGAACTCATCCGATTCGAACGCAATCGTCGCCCCGCCGCCCTCCGCGCCAAGGAGCCAGTTGGTGCGACGCGGGAGTTGCCGGAACTGCTCGAGCGTAAGGTTGAGGAAAAGATCCGCAGCTTTCTTCACCTCAGGCCGAGCGATCGCGGGAGAAGGCTTCTGCTGACGGACCTTCCGGATCAGGAGCTGTACCGCCTCCCGATTTTCCCATCCGCGCGGAAACTGGACAGTGAGTTTTTCCAGGGATTCGGCGTATGCAGCACTATCGCCACGCTGAGTCCATTGCTCGGTGCATTGCGCCAGGCGGGCATCGGCCAGCAAAGAAATTGCGCAATCCACCACCATCTCCGGCGATTGCTGGTGAGCGAGCAGATCCCTCAGCAGCGGGCGAACGTCCGTGGCACGCTCCTGACGATGAAGTTGAGCGAGAAGGAGGAGTGCTCCGCCTGCCTTCTGCCGGGCCTCATTACGACGATAGCCCTGGCTGATATCGATGCTGGCGACATCAATTTCCTCCTGCTGCAGAGCAGCGGCGATTGTCTTGAGATCCCTGTCCAGATCTGCCGCTTGGATGTGAAATACAGATAAAAAGGCCGTGGCTGTCCCGGTTGCCGGAGCTGCCGCCCTGCCGTTACGGCCAGTGAGTCGGCGCCCGTCTATGGTAATCAGCTCAACTCTGCCGTCGGCCTCATCACGCACCAGCCAGGCGTTTCCCGAGAAGATACGTCCGGGCAACATCTCACGATGGGAAATGCCGGGACCATATGCCTTCACCCATTTAGCTCCGCGGGTGTCTGGAAGCCCCAGTTGGAAAAAGATGTCGAGAGCCTGTTCCGGCGAAACCTCTTCGACAGCGGCTGCAGCCTTAGGGAAAAAGGAAACCGGTCCCGCTGTCAGCAACGACAGGGATACCACAACAAAGCCAGCAACTCGGGGGTAGCACCTCACTCTGCCCGTAGCGATATGCAAGAGGTTGCGATGTTGCAATACGGGAGTTTGAGGAGTGCGGTGCAGTCAAAAAATGGTGTAGAGGCGGCTCTGTCCTGAGCGAGCGGTTCTCGCTCTTATATGGCGCATCCCCGAGGGACGTGCCGCCTCTCACTTCGTGGCCGGGCGTAGGCGGTTGGGTGGCACGGAGCTTCTACGCGTGCCGCTCATTGGAATCCTGCCGCCCACCGCCTTTGCCCACACCGGAAATTTGAGGCGGCACGTCCCTCGTTCACACGCCATCTGAAACTCACGTCGATGCCTCGGGACAGAGACCGCCTCTACACAGTTGCCCCCCCCGCTCAAGCCACCGTCAATGTCCGTCGCCGTGCAGTAGATGCCGCACTCCGGACGCGATGACGTCTCATTGCGACGTCCGGAGTGGGCACCCCACCGTAGAGCAATTCATTACCGCGGAGCCGGAGGGCGCTGAGGACCAGCGCCGAGCTATCCGCGGCGTTCTTGGTATTCCGCACAGGCTCCTTGTGCTTCTGTACTTCGGGAGGCTTACGCATTGTCGCGGCCTTCTCAATAGCCGCGGCGCTGACAGTTGTCATCGTGTCTGCCACCTTCGACTTGCTATGTGAATGTGCGATCGCCGAAAGCACCGACTCTCCAAAGAGAAAGAATGGGGCGAAAATCAACCAGAAGCTAATATCCCAGGGCATGATCCCGGCGTCGAAAACGATTGCCAGCCCCAGCATGCTATAGGCTACCGGCATGGCCGCTCTGAGCAGTCGAACGTTCTTCCGCTGGCGAACTTTCCGGCGTTGTGCCTGCTCCAGCAGCATGCCGTAAATCAGGGGCTGACATTCAGTGATGGTTTTCATGGGTGTGGTGTCTCAGCCGTGAACCGGCTGCGGGTTGCTGGTGTGCAGGGGCAGGACTTCAATGAGATGTCCCGCGTCGTCGAAAATCTGAATCTCCCCGTCCAGGTCGCGACCCAATTGCGCGGCTTGAACGATCGCCTCAAACAATCTTGAATGGTTGCGCGCGGAGGGGAGTACCCCTTCGCACGTAAGTTCAAAGCCCCGCGCCAGGCTGAGTGGCCGAATCTGAAATGCGAAAGGCATGTGTTCGTTTGAACATATTTCGGGTGTTCAGTGCAAGCTTTTCGTGCGCATGGAATGCAGGTTTGTCGTTATGGTCTCGTGCTCAGGGTTTTACTCCGGGAGTTCGAATTGAAGGAGACGGCTCGAGAGAACCAGGGTGGGGCTGTTCATGGCAGGAAACGGCTCTCGCCGGGTGTGAAATGGACCTTTCCCGATAAGGCCCGATTCTCGGTTGGAAAGAGTAGGGCCTTGGCGTTTTTGAGTTCATCGAGCCCGGAGCTGAGGTGGCCGAGCCTTGTGCTTCCTACACCAAGCTCCGAGCTTCATGCATGAAGCTCGGAGCTTGGTACAGGAAGCCCGGAGCTGGGTGGGGAAAGCTCAGAGCTTTACGCGCTGAGCTTCGAGCTTTGCACATCAAGCTCGGAGCTCGAGCGATGGAGCTTTGGGGCTTCGGGGCGGAAGCTCTGAGCTTGGTACATCAAGCCTGGAGCTTCGCGCCTAAAGCTGGGAGCTTGATGGATGGAGCGTCGTGCTGGGAGAATCCCTGGCTCGCAAGAGTTGCTGCTGGTTGATGAGGAAACATCACTCACGCTGGAGTCGCCGTTTTTCCCTGCGTAAATCCGGTGTCATCGGCTGTTTGAATGGGTACGTGCTCCGCGAGAATCATTTCTCCGTCACTTTGCGAATTGCCATCTGAGCCGAGAGATTTCACTACCGTCGCGTGCAGCCGGTCTTACACGACACTCTCATTGTTGGCGGAGGTATCGGTGGTCTCGCGCTGGCTCTCGCCATGAAGCAGTTTGGATTGTCCGCGGTCGTCTGCGAACGGACGCAGGAGTTGCGCGAGGTCGGTGCGGGTTTGTTGCTGACGCCGAATGCCACTTGGATTCTCCAGAAATTAGGCCTTCTCGACGAGTTGATTCCAAAGGCTCACATCGTCAGCACATGGCAGATCCTCGATCTGCGCGGCCGCGTGCTCCAGCAGTTCCGCTCGGAGTCGGAGGACGTGCCGTCGATCAACACCGCGCGGGCTGCTCTCCAGGAGGTGCTGGCGGAAGCGATGCCTCCCGAGTGTCTGCTTCTGGATCATTCGGCGGTGAATCTGACGGAAGCGCCGGATGGGACATGGACAGTGCGGTTCTCTAACGGGACTGAGCAGCGTTGCCGTTTTTTGATTGGCGCCGACGGAGGGCGCTCGCTGGTTCGCGAGAGGGTCTTTTCGGAAGCGCCTCCGCGTTACTGCGGATATGTCGGCTGGCGGGCTCTCGTGGATGAGGTGCCTTCAGGATGGGAACGTGACCTGGTCACGGAGTCGTGGGGAGAAGGTCGGAGGTTTGGGATTGCCCCGATCAGCGACTCGCGCACGTACTGGTATGCCACGGAGAATGTGCCGAGCGGGTGGATCGTTCCGGTCGGTAGCAGAAAAGCGCATCTGCTGGAGCAGTTTCGCAGCTGGCACGATCCGATCCGGGCGGTGATCGAGGCGACACCGGAAGAGCGGATTCTTCTGAACGACATCAGCGACCATGCGACTCTTCCGCGCTGGCATCGCGGGAGGGTGGCCCTGCTGGGTGATGCCGCGCATCTGATGAGCCCGAACCTTGGCCAGGGCGCGGCGATGGCGCTCGAAGATGCCTGGGTATTGGCGAGGAGCTTCGCAAAGCACGGGCTCTGCGAGCACGCACTGAGACAATATGAGCAGGAGCGCAGATGGCGTGCTGCACTGGTAGTCTGGCAATCGCGGCAGCTCGGGCAGCTCATCCAGATCGAGAATCCAGTGTTGTGTAAAATGCGAGATCTCGGTCTGCGGCTCACCCCGGATTGGATTGGAGCGCAGTCCCTCAATTCGGTTTTCAACTTTCGCGTGTAGCAAGTCCGGGTACACTCGGAAGGCATGATCACTGAAGAGCCGAGGCTGCCCTCCCTGGAGGTATTGGGACGTGATCTCCTCGATGTGCCCGCTTGGCGGCGCTCCATCTCGCGCCGGCATGGGCGGGAGCAGTGCTTTTCTTCACGGGGCTTGTCTGCGCATATCCTGAGCGAAAGCGCCTGATGCGCGAAGAGCCGCAGGGCCGACCCGCATCAGCGACGATTCATTCACTCGACAGAGTTTGATACTGATGCGGACCTTCCCGTCGCAACTCCATGAGGGGCTTTGCGAAACCGGAGCGGCGTCTGCCCCATGTATCGCCGGAAGTGCTCCGTGAACGAACTCTGATCGTAGAATCCACATTCGGCGGCGATCTCGGCAATCGGCGCATCCCCTTCACGAAGCGCTCGTGAGGCCGCCATGATTCGCGTTTTGAGCAGCAGTTCCTGCGGGCTCAATCCGAGTGTCTGCCGGAACTTCCGTTGCAGCTGGCGTGGAGAGAATCCGACGGCTTTGGCCAGGTCGGTGAGATCAATGCGACGGTGAAAATTGGCACGAATGTACTGCACGGCAGGTGTGACCTCCTGATGTGCGGCGGGCAGAGGGACCCGGCCGGTGAACGGGCGAAGCATTCCCATAATGCCGATGATTTCATTGGCCCGTGAGCGGATGGGGAGCTTGCTCACGAGATACCAATCCGGCAGCCCCTGCGCATCGAACCACAGCTCCACCTTCTCGAGAATCGGAGCTCCGGTTTCGTAGATCTGCAGGTCGTCCTCCACATAAGCCTCCGCCATTGACGCCGGGTTCAGATCGAAATCGGTCATTCCAACGATCTCGCTCTCGTCGCGCATCCCGTAGAGATGGAGAATGCCGCGGCTGGAGAACATCGTCTCGCCCTGACGGTTCTTTGCGAAGAAATGTACGTCCGGCAATAGATCGAACAGTCTGTGAAAATGGCTTTCCGCCGCGATTTCCCGCAGCCATTCCTCGCGCGTATCCCGTGCGTTTCCGCTGCTCCGGGGAGAGCCGTGCGTGCGGCCTCGCGACGGAGACTTTGGGGCGAGCGGTGTCGCTTTTGGCATAAAGATTGTCGGCGGGAACCAATACGGGGCTTCCGCAATGGGGCAAGCTGGGAGACGTTGAAAAATGACGACGTTCGAATGACGAATGACGAAAGAATAACGAAGTCCGAAGCTCGAAGATGCAAGGCGAGCGTCGCAAGACAGCGTTTCTTCGTCATTCGAGCTTCGTCATTCTCCTGTGCTCTTCCTCCGCAAGTGGCACTACTCTCACCAGCGTGACTCCTTCCAACCCACATTTCCTAGCCGTCGAGATCGGTGGTACTAAGCTCCAGATCTGCGCGGGCGACGCGCAAGGTCAGATCCTGGACCGGCGCCGGTTCGTGGTACAGCCGGAGCAGGGTGCCGAAGGAATTCGGCATCACATTGCGCAGGCGGTCGTTGAGCTAGCCGGGATCTGGAAACCTCAGGCAATTGGAGTTGGTTATGGTGGCCCCGTGGATTGGAGGATCGGCCGGATCGCGAAATCGTACCACATCTCTGGCTGGTCAGATTTCCCGCTGGGCGAATGGCTTTCCGAGTTGAGCGGCATTCCTGCCTTTGTGGACAACGATGCAAATGTCGCTGCACTGGGCGAGGCATGCTGTGGCGCAGGAAAGGGGAAGAGTCCGGTCTTTTATACTACTGTCGG
>CBINJX010000023.1:0-14062 GCA_966251085.1 uncultured Verrucomicrobiales bacterium | reverse complement strand
TGCCCGGATTTGGCGGGCACTGTTTTGGACCTCGTTCCTACCAACCACGGGATCTTGGACCAGATCGGTTGTTTCGTATTGCGCTCGTCGGGATCCAGAACTGCCACCACGCTGAGCTGCGGATCTAGAGGCCGCTGCTCAGATTTTAACGCCTCGTCAATTTTCACGATCGCACGGCCAAGTTCGTGATCCTTCAATTCCATCCATGCAGCCAGTGGAGCTTCGAGCCGGGAGACAACGAGCTCGACACGAACTTCTTGTGGCTGTGAAGGCACACCAGAGCGAGCGGCGCTCTCTCCCTTGGCCGAAATAGTTCGTGGAAACACAGTGGTCGATTCCACTACAGGGTTTGGTGGTTCGGAACCATCGCCCTTGTCACTCACGGATTGAGCTGTAGTCGTCAGCATTGCGAATCCGATGAATGCGGCAAGTACGACCATCCCTACCCGCCATGCAGAGATTAGCCGGAACCCGCCGATCGCATCGACGCGCGTTGAGAGCTCCCGTTTGCTGGCAGCCATCTCGATCAACACCGGCGAGACTCGTACCGGACGACGTAGCAGGTTCAAGATTCGCAACAGGGTCATGCCGTAATCTGAAGACTTTTCCACCCCAAGACGTGCCAGCACCCATGCATCACACGCCATCTCCCGGTCCGCTTTAGCCAGATGCCCGGCCAACCAGACTAGAGGATTGAACCAGTGAAGACACTGGACCAGCAGGAAAAGACGCTGCACCAGCATATCCCGGCGGCGTGCGTGCCCGACTTCATGGAGCAGAACATGGTGCATCTCCTCCTGTGACAATTTCTCCACCCATGTCACAGGAATCCAAATCTGCGGCCGCCACACTCCAGCTAACGTGGGAACATTGACTGCGTCTGTCATCCGCAACTCCACATTGCGCCGTAGCCGGGGCTCAATGGAAGTGAAGGCTGCCAATAGCCTAGAATCCGTTGCGTTACTGGTCCGAACTGAAAGGCGCTGGGTCTGTATGATGCGGAGAGCGAAACACAACAGGCCCAGGAATGATCCTGCCGCCCAAACGACACTCAACGAATGAAACGAGATACTCGTTTCAGGGGCGATGGCCGCAATGGGAGGAGTTTCGGCAGCTTCAGCATATTCACTCACACGCACCTGTAAGGGGATGTCAGCTTCCGCAATGGCCTCCCGCTTGACAGATCCCTCAACAACTGGTGCGCGATCGGCAAACCAAGACAAACACCTTATGCTCCAGGGCGACTCAATCGAACACGGCACCAGCAGGCGAATGAGAATCAGCAACCACAGCACGCAGAGCCACTGGCTACCGATGAAGCGCCTCAACCAGGGACGCAGGAGCAGGAAAGCAATGATGATACTCGAGGTAAGGGCACTCGTCTCGACGAGTTGATGGACGAACAGATCGGGGGAGATCATATGGAAGAATGTTTCTTGGAGCGGCGTTTCAAGATGCTCTGCAGATCTGTGATCTCCTCATCTGAGGTAATCGGCAGATTCACAGAAGTGCGCGAGAAAGGGCGATGTCCTGAGTGGGATCCTGGGATACGAACTTAGTAGGAGGCGTGCTATGACAGCAGTCACTCCGGCAGCATGTAACTGTCGACCCTCAACTGTATGGCGAAAGGCATCATCACTTCCGCAGTTCGCTAGGTCTGAGGCAGGTCCTTCGCAGATGTAGTGGCACGTCCCTCTTTCAGGCTTTGGAAATTGCCGCCCCTGCACAGCCGCCCTAACCTTTATCTATTGTTATAGACGACCTTTGGAGTGACGATCACGATCACCCGCCCCTTTGGAGCTTCGGCTTCAAACGGCTTGGTATCCGCCGTTTCATTCAGAACCAGGAGCACTGATTGTTGGGCTCCGAGCGTGACATCCTTCTTGAGGCTCCTCTTTGAGAAGATCATATCCGTTCGGTGCCCCCGAAGAAAGTGGTAGCCTGGAAACTCCTTCCAGTGGGAGATCCGGTCGACAAAAGATGTCTTCGGAGACGGGCTGTGTCCATCTACTGGCTTTCCAGTCTCAAGATCTACGAAGCCTAAAGCCTCCACGACTAAGGGTTCTACCGCCATAGTAACGGAGTCATTGCCTTTCACCTCAGGCTCTACGACCAACGTGACGCCCACATTGGTCGTTTCGAAAGTCGCCACATTCCAACTTCCTGGTTTTTCGGGATCAGGCATCCAGGTAGCGGGATCCCGCACTTCACGGATGACTTCGATAACAGCACGCTGTTTTGTTCTCGTGGTTACACGAGGCGCACTGAGCATTTCGATATCGCCTCGCCGCTTCACCAACTCGAGAAACTTCCGCACCTGTGCTTTGGTCATGATTTTAGGCGGCACTTCATTCGCCGCACTCACAGCGGGTGCAATCCATGCCTTCATTTCGGCATCTTCGAGGGCTGAAACCGGCACCTCAAACAGCAGAGAGGCAATTTCCACCAAGGGGACCGGAGGAGCCTGAACTTCTGGTTTTTTGACCAGCTTTGCCCCAACAAAGAATACCTGCCCAATCGTTTCGTTATCCGGCTTTGCGTCCGCACCTGCGGGCTCGTTTGCATGAGATCGCAACAGGAGCGTATGCCCTGAACGGATCGACACATGATTCGTCGTCTTCCGGTTTGCGTCACCAAGCACCAATTCCAAATCTATTACGGTACCGTCTTCGCCAAGTTGCGGTTTGATCGAGAGAGACTGTTCCCGGCCCTCCCAAGGTAAAAAACTAACTGTGGAAGCCCGCCCAGGTACCGTAGCCACCTTCTTCGTTCTCGTGCTTACCAGCGCCTGGATCTTAGAAATGGCCAGATTGCTATCTTTCCGGCCCGCTTCATCGAGCACTGCGACGATACCTGATGAGCTCGTCTGCTGTTGAGTGTTCGAATTACGCCCTTCATCGAATTTCAAGATCTCTCGTCCTATCTCCTGATCCTTGAGGATTTCCCACGCAGGGAGCGGGGCTTCAAGCCTTGTGACGACAAACTCTACACGGAGATCCTTCTGCTTTGCTGGATCTGTCGAAGATGAGGTCGTGTCGGGATTATCCGACGGTTTGGCGGGTGGCAGGATCTTCGGGAGTTCTGTTGAAATAGTCGGGCGCTCGGAAACTTTGGGATCGGAAGCTGGCGTTTGAGCACTGGTGGTCACCAGAGCAAAGCCTACCGACACTAAACAAGCTACCAACGCACCCTGCCAAGCTGCTACGTGCCGGAAACCATTGATCGCATAAACCCGCGTTGTCAGCTCCTCCTTACTGGTTGCCATCTCAATAAGGACGGGAGACACCCTATATGAACGACGAAGGAGGCTGACAATTCGCAACAAAGTCGAACCGTACTCCGCAGACTTTCCATCACCGAGATGTGCCAATACCCATGCATCGCACGCCATCTCCCGGTCTGCTTTTGCCAAGTGTCCAGCCAACCAGATGAGAGGATTGAACCAGTGGAGACATTGGGCAACCAGAAACAGACGCTGCACTAGCATATCACGCCGACGAGCGTGCCCAAGCTCATGAAGTAGCACGTGACGCATCTCCGCCGGCGACAACTGGTCCAACCACGCGAGCGGTATCCAAATCTGCGGGCGCCATACCCCAGCTAGCGTCGGAACATTGACCGCGTCTGTCATTCGCAACTCCGTCCTGCGTCGCAACCGTGGCTCGATCGTTTTAAAGATAGTCAACAATGCAGGATCGGTCGCCGCGAAACTGCGTGACGCGAGTCGACGTGTCTGGATCAGGCGAATGGTAAACCCAAACAGACCGAGGAAAGCGCCAACGGCCCATAGAACTCCTAACAGACGTGATATGGAATGTACCTCGGAACTCACAGGTTCCACGGGGGTAATTCTCAACGCCGAGCTGCTTTCGGTGAAGCGAACCTGCATCTGATTGATTCCCACTCCCAACTCATGATTCCCTCCTTCCACAGGATCACCAACGGTGACGTGCTCCGGGATCCGAAAGAAACTCCCAGCGCTCCACGGCGATTCGATGGAGAAAGGAAATAATAACCTTCCGAGGACTAAGAGCCACAGAACACACAACCATTGGCTACCAACCCAACGCCTCAGTAAGGGCCGGAGTAAAAGTAGCGCAAGAATCGCGACCGAGGCACGCAGGCTTGTCTCGGCAATTTGATAGATAAGTGGATGTGAGGAGATCATTTGGAGGAATCCTTCTTGGAGCGGCGTTTCAGGATGCGCTGCAGATCCGCAATTTCCTCATCCGAGAGATCCGCAGATTCACAAAAGTGCGCAAGCAACGGAGCGGTAGCACCGCGGAAAACACGCTGCAGGAACGATTCACTTTCCTCCGCTACGCATTCCTCCCGAGTCTTCACCGGCGCGTAGAGGTTCACTTTCCCCTCACGCCGGACACACACGATCCCCTTGTCCACGAGACGCGTGAGAAAGGTTCCGACGGTTTTGGGATGCCAACTCTGCTCGTTGGCGAGAGTTTCGGTCACTTCCAGAACCGTGGCGGGCGACTTGTCCCAGAGGGCATTGAGCACCTCCCATTCAGCGGGGGATATCTTTAGCGGCATGGCTTTCCTACAGATGTAAGAACGCTCTTCTTACATTTGTAGGCTACCGTCAAATCTTTCCGCATTCTTCGAACGAGAAACTCGCTAGGCGCCTGACGCGCCATGTAGCGTCACCCCATGAACGTAGAGCGTGTGAAGTATGTAATCTGGGCCGCAGACATGGACCGTGCGTTGCGGTTTTACCGTGATGTGCTTGGCGGGGAGATCACGAAGCAGTCAGAGATCATCAGCGAAGTGACCGTCTGCGGTGCGACCATTGGCATCCACAGCGGAGGCTCAGGAGAGCGGACCTGGACCGGCCTGAGCTTTCAGGTGCCGGATGTAATCGCAGGCGCGCAGGAAGTGGTCGCTGGAGGTGGGCAACTGCCCCGCGAACCGCAGCCGGAAGGTGACGAACCGCCTCATCTCGCGATGTGCGTGGACACGGAGGGGAATGAGTTCATGCTGACGCGGAAACGCGGGCATTGAGCGCGAGGACATACCGTTCTCAGGCATTGGTACACGGGGTGCATATGGAGCGCGGTGGCGAGCTCCGCGAGGCACCGCTTTGGAGGAAGAGTTGTGTACCTGCGCAGAGAGAATGTGGAGCTGTGGATGTGCGTTCTTCGTACGTGAGCGGTGAGATAGGCGGCGCTTTCCCGTATAGCCGTGCGTTCTATTGAGGCACGGTTCCCTGACTCCCACTCCCCACCACCTTTCCCCAGCAAAGCGGTGGCGCGTTCCTCCGCCTGCGCCCAGACGCGACACCGCACTCCAAGGCCCCGTGTAACGATTACTCACCGCTCCAGCATCCGGCGTCTCTGATCAGCAGAAATCTGGTTCGTCGTCTGTATCCACTTCTGGGCGCCAGGACCATCCGTCGCTTTCCAGTTCCTGTAGAGCTGCTCCACCTGCTGCAAGCGATCTCTTTCGTCTGAAATGGTAAGCGCCCACGCCATGGCTCCCTCCGGGTCCTTTCGTGCGGCGAAATTGCTGAAGTTGGCAACGGCACGGTCGCGTCCTGCTCCCGCCGGCAACGTCCCCAACCAGTGAGCAGTCTCCTCGACATCTTTTTGCGCCATCTGGTAGGCGACAGTTCCGAATGCTGCCGCCTGCACTTTGCCTGGGGGAAGCGCCTCGGCCCAGGCACGCGCTTTTTCTGGATCCTGTTGAGCCAAGGAATATGAGATCGACCCGGCGACTGATGCCTGTGCATCAGGCGAGAGTTGATTGAACAGATTCTGCGCGCGAGCTGGCTCCTGAAAGGATAAGCTCATGGCGAGTCCCGCGATTGCCGCCTCCCGCTTCTCCCCGGCTGGTAATTTCTGAGCCCATGAGATCGCTTCGTCTGGTGATCGCTCCGCCCATCGCCCCATGACATTCCGGAGCTGATAACTATCCTTCGACGCCGGTACGTTTTCGAAGAGCCATTCCACGGCCGCTTGAGGTTCGCTATTTGCCCAGACCTCACAGATCCGCGAGAGCGCTTGTGTGCGCTCAGGACCGGACTCCAGCTGAGAGAGAAGTTGCACGGCGCCACGTGCATCCTGTTGCGCAAGGCCGTCCGCAGCTCCGATCACCGCCCGATTTCGATCGTCTCCAGCAGGCAGACTTCCGATTTCTGTCAGTGCGGCCGGGAGATCTTTCAAAGCAAGAAAGCTGATTCCCCGCGAGACAGCCTGGCGTCGGATCTCGTCATCCTGTGCAGTCCGCGACCACGCCAGCAAGGCAAGCGGATCCGACTCTGCCCATTGCTCTACAACCGCACCCATCACCTGCTTCCGAGTCCCCGCATTCTCCATCCGTTCTCCCCATGCGAGTGCAGCCTGGGGATTGTCCTCCGCCCACGCACGTGCGACTCCACGAACGGCCATCAGATGAGAGTTTCCCTTCAACTCGCCTACCGCTGCCGCGGCTGCTTGAGGATCCCGGCCCGCCCAATTGGCGAAGATGTTTTCCGCCACCCAGCCAGACTGCCACACGGAACCTTGACTCTTTAACAACTGAATCGCCGCACGAGGATCGTTCTGTCCAATCGTCGTGATCATTGCGTTGACGATGTTGGTCCGCATTCCACTCGGAGGAAGGGAGGTCACCCAACCTGCGGCCTCCGTCGGTGAGGTGCTCGCCCATTTACTCACGACACCGCTCAGGAAAGTATCGCTGTTGGCGCTACCGGATGCGAGTCCTGCCGCGAGCGCCCCCTGGATATCGACCTCCGCCCATCGCCTCCCTAATTCGGAAAGCACCTGGTAACGCTCCGATCTCGGAAGCTGTTTCACACCCTCGAGGACGCCAGGCAATTGCTCAGCAGAAAGTCCCCGTACGATTTCCCGGATGCGGATCATCCGGTCTGTGTAGTCGTTGATCTTGAGCGCTCCATGTAGCGCATCACCAAAGCTGCCACCGGAACCGGGGGAGATGTCTGTCGCGAAGTCCCTCACGAGAGCCGGTGAGTCTTCCGGTGAAAGCACAGGAACCGCTAAAGGTTTCGAAGAACCCACAGAAGGAAGTCCCACAATTGCGGGTGCCGTTACTCCGGGACTTATCGTTGGTGGCGAGTCAAACAGCGTCGCGCTCGACCATCCGAGCGCAAATCCCAGACCTAAAACTCCTACTGCTCCAAATATCCAGCCAGCGCGGTTGAGGGGAAACATCGTCGTACCTTGAGAAGATGCAGGCACCCTCTACACACACATTCGTTCAAATACCAGCCGCCAGAGAAGCAGAGTAGCGCATTACACAACTCTGCCGCATTCTTTCGGTATGCCCATCGATATCGATCCGAACCACATTCCCCTGCTCGCTGCAGGGCTGCTGGTGCTCGTGATCGTATTATGGCTGCTCTTCCGGGGTGAGCCGCCTTTCCCGTACGAGCCTGCCGGTGCGTTGCTCACTGCCGGGGAACAGGCGTTTGCAAAGGTCTTGTACGATGCCGTGGGTGATGACTTCCGGATCTGTCACAAGGTGCGGTTGGCGGATGTGATCGTCGTGAGATCAAACGTTTCCGAGAAACACCGATGGAGATGTTTCAGCCGTATCTGCGGGAAACACCTCGATTTTGTCCTGTGCGATCCCGACACATTCGAGATCCTCGGAGCGGTGGAACTCGACGACCGATCACATCGCGCCACGGCCCGCCGGGAACGGGATGCATTCATCGACGCCGCCCTGACGGCAGCGGGCATTCCCATTCTCCACGTACTCGCCCAGCGGTCGTATTCTGCGAAACTGCTCCGCGAACAGATCCTGGACACGTTGGAGAGTGGTGGTGCAATGACCGCTGAGCGGCATTGAAAGGCGGGGTGTAGCCGCAAAAAGGCACAAAAGGTTCAAAAAGAAGCCCCCTATCATGCCACTTCGGTTTGTGTCTCTTGCGACTCTTTGTGGCCAGTCTTCTACGCCGGACGGACCATCTCGAAGCGGTCGCGGGTGCGGCAATACCAGTGCGGACTCGCCATGCGGCCCACGGCGTGAAACCGCTCGCTGCGAATCCTGAGCGTCTCCGGATCGAGCAACTCGTCGCGGACATGCACACGAGTGACAAGGCCGATGATCAATCGGTTATCACCAATTTGCAGGGTCCCCCACTCTTTGCATTCGAGGCTGGCAGGGGCTTCCGCGATCCGCGGCGGCCGGATTGAGGTCGAAGGAAGGGTGGTCACGCCGGCAGTCGCGAGTTCATTGGTTCCATACGGCAACGAGGCCGCGGTATGGTTCATCGCCTCGGCTACGGTTTCGTCCACGAGATTGACCACAAATTCATGTGTGAGACGGATGTTGCGGGCGGTGTCTTTCGGAGTGCCATCGGCGCGGTCACCGGGGCAGATCCCCACGATGGGCGGTTCGCTGCCGAGTACGTTAAAGAAGGAGAAAGGAGCGGTGTTCACCACACCATCCGGGCTGATGGTTGTCACCCAGGCAATCGGGCGTGGGACTACGAGGGAGGCGAGAACGGCATAGGCCCTGTCAGAGTGGGCACCTTCGAGATCGAGTTCCATGTTGGCGAATATGTCGCCGTCCAATGAAACGGTTTCCCTCTGCGGTGACTATGCCAGAATCGGCCGGATCACGTTCCCGTGCACATCGGTAAGACGGTAGTCCCGGCCTCCGTGACGGAATGTAAGCCGTTCGTGATCGAGCCCCATGAGGTGCAAGATGGTCGCGTGCAGATCGTGAATGGAAACGACGTTCTCCACGGCACGGTATCCGTATTCATCCGTCGCGCCGTAGATCATACCGCCTCGCACACCACCTCCCGCGAGCCAGATGGAGAAACCCTGCGGATTATGATCGCGTCCATCCCCACCCTGCGCAAACGGCGTACGCCCGAATTCACCCGCCCAGATCACAAGCGTGGAATCAAGCAGACCGCGCGATTTCAGATCCTTGAGTAGTGCTGCAATTGGCTGGTCTACGATGGCAGCGTTCGCCGCGTGATTCCTCTTCAGGGAGTCGTGCTGATCCCAAGGCGCGACGTTCCGGATGCCGCGTACGTATCCTACTTCCACACAGCGGACTCCGCGCTCCACCATTCGCCGGGCGAGCAGGAGTTGACGTGCATACTGCGCCTTGAGCTTGTCGGGCGAATCGACTCCGTAGAGCTGCTTCGTGGCGTCACTCTCACCGCGCAGGTCTGTCAACTCCGGCACCGCGGACTGCATGGCAAATGCCGTCTCATAATTCTGGATCGCGGCATCCACTGCGACGCTCTGCCCCGCGAATCCATCGATAAACGAGCGGTCCGCCTGCCGGATGAAGTCGAGTTTCGCTCTCTGCCGCTCCACATCCTCGGCGGGGGTGATATTGCCGATCGGTTCACCGCCACTGAATGCATCGAACATCGAGCCCTGATGCACCGCGGGCAGGAAGGCGCTGGAGAAGTTCTCAACGCCGCCAAGCGGAATCATTCCCCCACAGACCACCGCATAGGCTGGCAGATTCGCATTGGACGAGCCGAGCCCATAGCTGAGCCACGAGCCCATACTCGGCCGCCCCTGGAGCGCGTGGCCACAGTGCAGCATGAGAGTCGCCTGTGCATGCTCGGGAAAGTCGCTCTTCATCGAGCGAATCACGCAGAGATCATCCGCCATTGCACCGATCTGCGGGAAGATCTCGCTCACCGGAATCCCCGATGCTCCGTGTTGATGGAACTCCCACGGACTCGCGAGGACGTTTCCGATATTATCGAATTGCGTGGCCTCGATCTTCATCCCGAAGGGCTTTCCGTGCTCCGCCTTCAATCGCGGCTTCGGATCGAAGCTATCGACCTGGGAAACACCACCATCCATGAACAGCAGGATCACGTTCTTTGCGCGCGGTGCAAAGTGAGGAACCGCTGCGCGGGATTCTCCAGATAAGAGAGCCCCGAGTGCCAGCCATCCGAAACCGTGGGCGCTGCGGCGCAGCAGTTCGCGTCGGGAGATCGGTCTCATCCTGAGAAAGCAGTTGAGGGTTGAGGGTTGAGAGTTGAGAGCCGCAAATTAGCCGATCGGGAGGCGGTTGGTGAATTCACCCGCAGGGTGAACGCCTGTTCGGCGTTGTTTGGAATCCAAAGGTCCCATCCTGAGTTCCCTGGGTAATTTCTTCCGATATCCAACTGCCGTTTTTTGAATCATCGGAGGTAGATGTTTCTGTGCGCCGGATACTCTGGCGAGAAGCTAGGCGTTAAGCCTCTTTGCGCCGCCATGGTGTTCTTTTGCTCTCCCATTTACTACAGGGATTTACTACAGTGCAAGCCGAAGCAATGGCTAGAACACCCAAGAAGAGCAACGGAGAGCCAAGAATCACAGGCATGTACAAACGGGGGAATGTGTACTGGTTTACCCGAATGGTGGAGGGGAGGCGCGTACAGGTCTCGCTCGAAACAACGGACCCACGGGAAGCTGTTGATAGGGCAATGGAGGTGCGCGCGAATCCGTTCCTCCATTCCTCCGATCCGTTCGGGGAGGAAATCGAGCGGTTCCTTGCCTACAAACTCAAACGCGGCGAGTACACCCAGCGAAGCGCGCAAGCGAAACGCTACCCGCTCAAAGAGCTTGCCGCCTTTGTGGGAAAGGCTGATCCGGCAAACGTCACCACCGCGGACTTGCAACGGTTCTATGAGCACCTGCTAACCAAAGCGAATGAGGGGACGTCGCAAGGCTACCTTATGACGGCTCGTAGCTTCTACAACTGGCTACTCGGTCGAAACGTGGTGCGCTCGAATCCGGCTGCGGGCGTGGAGTTCAACGATCTGCCGAAAGTGGCGCGCGATCGTTTCTGTGAAGCTGTGCACCGTGACGAACTGATCGCAAACGCCCCGAGTGAACATCTGCGGTTCGTTCTCTACTGCGGTTTTCACGCCGGTCTCCGTAAGAATGAGATCATCGAGGCGCGGCCTGAATGGTTCGATCTTGAGCGCGGGACGTTGCACGTAAAGGACACGCCCACTTTCCGACCGAAAGACAAAGAGGCGCGATACATCCCACTTACCCAGGCATTCCAATCATTCCTGCGTGAATACGGCTTACGCTCTCCGTTCATGCTGAGGCCGGAGCGGAAACACCGGAAGGCCACTTACCGTTACAACTTCGAGTACCCGCTGAAAAAGTACGTGACGGCACAGGGCTGCGAATGGGTGACGGCTCACGTCATGCGGCACACCTTCGCCTCTCAGCTCGCCATCGCTGGCGTCTCTATCTTCAAAATCGCCAAGTGGCTCGGGGATGATGTTCGCACCACTCAGGAGCATTACGCAAAGCTGCTCCCGGCTGATGATGACATCGAGAAAGCTTTCTCCTGAGTCGTACGAATTAACGAATTAAACGAACTATACGAATTTTACGCTCCAGCACTTCCGTTGTTGCCTTTCTTCGGCTAATTGCTACTTCTTCCCTGTTCGGCTTGGAATCCGAACCGCCAATCTCAAACATCGGAGTAATGACCCGGTGAGGCGTTAACCGGAGTGTTACCCATGGGTAACGCATCCCACGAGAATTAAAGCCCGTCCCTGATAGGCGCTTGGTCATTCTTGCGCCGATAAGTGTCCAAGCACTTCGGGGGCGGGCTTTTTTCGTACACACACAACCAATCCCCCGCCCAGAAAAGTAAAAACCCACGGTTGCAGCCGTGGGTCTTTGAAAGGGCACTCAATACAATGAACACATCACGTATTGGTGATGCTGACCTTAAAACGGTCGGCACCGCTCACGCAAGAGGTTTGTCGAAAAAAGCTCCAACCAAACCAAAGGAGCACGCGGTCGTAGGAGAGTCGCGGTTCTCCTTTGACGATGCCGCGCACCTGCTCGGGCTTTCCCCGTGCGTGCTCCGCCGTCTGATCCCAACCGGAAAGGGGGCCATGTAATGTCTCCGAACATCGTAGCCACCCACCCTGACGAAAAGATTCAAGACATCGTTTACGCCAGCATCGACTCGTGCGACCGGGATGAAAACCCGTTCGGTGATTACGTCGCCTCAAACGAGCATCTGCGGGTGACAATCGATCGAGAGAAATTCGAGACCTTCATTCACTGCTGCGACTGGATCGGCGCGAATCCCGGCATCGAGGTTCAGCAGGCTCTCGACCTGCTCATGGATTCCGTAATCGCCCTGGCGACCGCCACGAAGAAAGACTGACCCCTGCGCGCGCGGGCGAAGATCTCCAAAACGAACAAGGGCCGCTCCCACTCAGGAGCGGCCCTTTCTCTTTCTATGCACCCGAAAACTATGGCGGCGTCGAGACGGGCTTTAGGATTTGCATGGTAGTCGCCGAAAGGGTCGCCCCGTTCGATTGCAATGCGCGGACTGTCGCATATTCCCAGCCATCCGGCGCCGCTGGTAGGCCGATGGCCGTTTGCATCTTCTCCTTGGCCTGCGCGGGTGTATTGCTCACGGCCTCGGTTGGGATTGCTACGACATCGTACCAATCAAGTGAGCCGTCAGTGCCTACGCCTGCAATGGTCTCGGTGTAGAGCTCAAGAATGGCTTTATCGCCTCCAACCGTCAGTTCGCCGAGTGGCTTCATGAACTCCATGTTCGTAACGGCGTTAAGTCCGTCGATGACCTGATTCGCGAGCTTCGGGTGAAGCATCGTCGGAGCCTGCCCGGGTTCGACTCGTTTGATTCGCTCGGCCATCAGTTGCCCCCTTTCACGTTCACGATGGAGATACTGCCGATCACTCTCTCGATCGATGCAAGGCGAGAGTCCAGGTCCGCGAGCGTCTTTCCGCCGCCCTTGTGTCCACCGTTCGGGTCAATGCCGCCTGCCCCTCCACCTCTCGGCTTAAAGCCCTCGGGCAATACCGGCCCTTGAATCTCGTGCGGGTCGAATCGCTTGCGCGGATCTGCTTTCTTGAATGGGTCGGGGTGCTCGACGTTCTGCCCTTTCTTCCGCTCGGTCTCGGCCTCCTCTCGGAGCCGTGCGCGTTCGGCCTGCCCCTTGAGCCGCTCTTCTTCCCGCTCACGGTCCTTACGATTGGCGCGGCCGTGCGGTCCGTCCTTCTTGTCTGCGATGAACTGCGCATCCTGAGCGTCCCGCTGCTCCTTAAGCTTCTTCTGGCGCTGTAACTCGAGCGTGACCTTCATCTGCTTTTCCAGCTCCTGCCCGGTCGCCGTGTCTCCGTCCTGATACGCGGCTGTGATCTGTGCCGCATAGCTGGCCTTGGTGCGTAACTCGTGCGCGACGTCCTCCTGCCCGGATAGCTCAGCCATCACCGCGGCCGTCTCCATCTGCGCGGACATGAGGGAGAGCGCCTGAGCCTGCGCTTTATCTAGATTGGACTTCTCGACCTCGGCTCGCTCCTTCTCGTCTTTCTCGTATATCTCTTGCCACGCCTGTTCGTATTCCAGCGCGGAGATTATGGCTTCCTGATTTGCCTTCTGGGCAGCCTCATGGATGCCCCACCACGCATCCTCCAGGGCTTTAGCCTCCTTGGTGGCGTCTGCAATCTTCTTCGCCAGCTCGACTGCCGCGGCTTTTGCTGCTTCTGCCGCTCGCGCGTTCTCGGGCGTGGGGCCGGGCTTCGGGCCATCAAGTAGTGGATTATACGGAGACTCCCGACCGGCGAGTTGATCCGCAAAGCGCATTGCCTTCTGAAACTGCTTCTCGGACCACATGTAAACCTGTGTAGCCGCGACCTTCATCTGCTGAAGTTGGCTGTCGATCGATGTTTTCGCGTCTGCCAGTAGCTTAATCTCCACATCGTTGAGCGTGAGAGCCTCGCGCCGTAGCCGCTCGATGGCGTCAACGCCCTGGTTGAGCCCTGCGGCCATCTTGGCGCCGTCCTCGCCCATCACTTCGAGAATCGCCGTGAGTCGTTCGGTTGGGTCGTGCGCGTCCTTGGCGCTCTTGGCAATGAGCATCAGGATTTCATCGGGAGCCTTGCGCCGGATGTCGTCCATCGTGACGCCGAGAGTCTTGAAAGCCTTCTGGTAATCCTCATTGCCCCGCTTGGCCTCAACCATGTACTCGCCGAGCGTCTGCAATCCCTCAACCACCTCATCGGCGGCCACTCCGCTCTTGGCGAAAGCGAATTGAAGCTCCTGCAGGGTCTCG
>CBINJX010000022.1:0-14202 GCA_966251085.1 uncultured Verrucomicrobiales bacterium | reverse complement strand
TCACCCGCTTTTCCTGTTCCCCTGCACGGCTTCCAATGGCAGCCAACCCGACAACCCGTAGTGACGGACCTTTGGAAAACACAAGAGCCACCGCCGGAACCAGCAATCATTACGTCTATTGCCAACTGGTCGACGGCGGGAACGAAGGATGTCGAGTGGAGAGGAAGCACCTACTTGTGGAGCAAGTCTCTGGAGTTCCTGAAGTTTGTTGAAGCCCCCACCCGCTCAGGTGAATCATTCGAATTGGCTACAACGATCAAAGACCAGGCGACTCTGGATCTTTTCCGTCGCAATCGGTGGCAGTTGACAATCCCTGTGGAGATTAGCAGCAAACACAATCTCTACCGTGAGTTTATACAGCGGTCTAAAGGCGAATTCACTGCGGCCAAGGATGTGTACGTGCGACTGAATACAGGCTGGTTCAGTGACCGATCCGCTTGCTACCTCGCCGCCGGGCGGCCGGTCATCACACAGGAGACCGGCTTTAGCCGATATTACGGCGGCAATGGCGGCCTTTTCGCCTATCAGACCTTGGACGAGATCGCCGAAGCTGTCCGTGAGATCAATGCGGACTACGCGAAGCATTCACGCGCCGCGTACGAGGTGGCGGCGGAATACTTTGAGGCGACGAAGGTCCTCGGCAGCCTTCTCGACCGAGCCGGAGTCTAGTCGTTTGCGATCGTCTCGCAGAGGTAGCACCAGAGGTCCGTACCGAACTCCGCTGCGAGACGTTCGCCAACCACATATCCTGCTTCCTTGTCACGGAGCACTGCGAAAACGGTCGAACCCGAACCGCTCATCAAGGCGCCACGACACTCCGGCTGGGACCGGAGCCACATCTTTAGCTGAGCAAGGAAGAGGTACTTCTCAAACACCGGCCGCTCGAGGTCGTTCACGAGGGTTCCCCACCCGTAGCGCTGCTCGCTATAATCAACATCGGGCACTTCCCTCGAGTCCCGCCATTGTTTGTACGCCCAAGGTGTCGGGACGCCAAATGGAGGCTTGATGAGAAGCAGCGGGAGGCGGTGTTCGAACTTAGTCGGCTCCACAATTTCGCCCCGACCACGGATCATCGCGGCAGATTGGTAGATGAAGAACGGGATATCCGAGCCGAGATCCGCCGCCATCCGCGCCAGTGCTTCGCGGGTGAGATCTGATTGGAAGAGGGCGTTGAGGCCAAGCAGGGTAGTCGCCGCATCGCTACTCCCTCCCCCGAGTCCCGCGCCGTGAGGAATCTGCTTGGAAAGCGCAATCCGCAACTGCGGCTTCAGTCCGCAGCTTTCGCAGAAGAGCCGCGCGGCGCGAACGACCAGGTTGTCCTCGTTCACGGGAAGCGACGGATCATCACACGTAAACTCCAGGTCCCCCTCCTCCTTGTGTGCGATTGTGAGACGGTCAAAAACGGAGATCGGAACCATGAGGCTTTCGATCTCATGGAATCCGTCCTCGCGGCGGCCTTTGACGACCAGAGTCAGATTGATTTTTGCGGGGGCAAGGAGTTCGATCGATTCTCTCATGTTCAAATGGGCAGCGGCGCGCGGCGTTCAGGCTTCACGAGCCGTGCCCAGTAATTGCTGTAAGGGTGAACTTTGTCAGTCGGCTTTCCATCGCATTCGAGAGGGCGATCCTCGTTCGCCCAGCGGAAAACGGAGCCTTCCAGGTTTTGAACATTGGTGTATCCCGCTTCACGCAGCCGTTTGGAGAAGGCGGAGGAGCGGTAACCGACCGAGCAGTAGGTCACGATGAGAGTATCCTTGGGGAGGAGCGCCTCCAGCTCTGATGCAGGCGCCGCGGGATCGACATGGCGGGCGTTCGGCAGATGGCCAACCTCGTACTCTTCCCGATTACGCACATCGAGGAGTACGGGCTGGCGCTCGTTGGATTTGAGCCAAGCCGCTAGTTTTTCAGTGCCGATCTGGGGCACGTTTGGAAAACGCCGCCGGACTAAGCGTTCGATGGAAGCGAGATCAGCACCATATGCGCTCCACCACCATAGCCATCCACCGACACCGACGAGCAGGACGGTGCCCGTGAGAAGCGCCAGTCGGCCGCCTTTTATACCGAGGACCTTGGAACCTTTTCCCATCGTGTGACGAAATCAGGCGTCACTTCAAATCGAGGATGCTGGGGCGGTCCGGGCGAAAACGCTGAGGTTTCGGTTGTGCAGTCGGCCCATCGATGATCCGAACGAGGCTGCCGTCCATGTTGATCCGCAATCCGACCTCCTTCTTCCGCTCCTCCAGCTTCACGCTCTCGGACCAGCGAGCGTACCAGTACTGCTCACCACGTGCCATTGCCTCCTTTTCAAGAACCAGCGAGGCAACATAGCGGCTGCCTGCAAGTCCGCGCTCCTTCAAATGCTGCTGAGCGAGATTTGCCGCCTGATCCACTGTTAGAGTAGGGACAGCCAGAACCGACGAGACGGCCAGGAAGGACGACACAATAGCAAGCTGGAGCGGTTTCATCGGGGCAAAAGTAAAGCCGCGGATTCGCGCGGATGGAACGCGGAACTTGTGACATTCGCCACTTATTCCGAGCCAACCCGCGAGCGTCCGCGGCTTTGAGAGCGTCTAGTTCAGCTTATTTGCCGAGGGCAGCGCGCACTTCGGCGAGCTTTCCGGCGGAACCGAGCTTTTGATTCTTGTGGGCGATGAACTTGGCGTACTCGTCCTGGAAGATCTTACCCGGCGGGCGGAAATCGAACTCCTGCGGCTTGTCGCGGAAGAATTCGCGGTGAACGCGTGTCCAGACAAGGCGGCCGTCGGTGTCGATATTGACTTTCGTAACACCCAGTTTTGCGGCGGGGAGATACTCCTCCTCGTTCACGCCGCGAGCGCTCGGGTCGAGCTTACCACCGGCGGCATTGATGCGGAGCACTTCGTCTTGCGGAACGCTGGAGGAACCGTGCATCACGATCGGGGTCGGCGGCATGCCGAGCGCCTTCAGCTTCGCCTCGATCTCCTCGATGACGTTGAAGTGCAGCGATTGTTGTCCCTTGAACTTGTAAGCGCCGTGGCTGGTGCCGATCGCAGCAGCGAGTGCATCACAACCGGTCTGCTTGATGAATTCGACCGCCTCTTCTGGATTCGTGAGGCAGGCGTGGCCTTCGTCAACCGCGATGTCCTCTTCAACACCACCGAGCATACCTAGTTCGGCCTCCACGCTAATGCCTTTTGCATGGGCTCGATCTACGACGCGCTTGGTGATCTCAACGTTCTTTTCGAACGGATCGTGCGAGGCATCGATCATCACCGAGGAGTAGAATCCGGAGTCGATGCAATCGTAGCAGGTTTCCTCGTCACCGTGGTCGAGATGCACTGCGAAGATCGCATCGGGAAAGATCTCGGCAGCGGAACGGATGATAGCTTCAAGCATCCGCTTATCGGTGTACTTCCGTGCACCCTTGGAAATCTGGATGATGAACGGCGCCTGGCTGTCGATGCAGCCGCGGAAGAGGCCCATCGTCTGCTCGGCGTTATTGATATTGTAGGCGCCGATGGCAAACTTGCCATAGGCCACCTTATAAAGCTCGGCGGTCGTAACGATCATAAGCGGCGCACTTCAACTCAACTATTACCGGCTCGCAAGTGCGGAGTGACCCTGAGGAATCAGTTGCGAGCTGGGAGCAACCAACGAGCGGGGCGAGTTAAGGAGATTGAGAAAGGAATCCATATAGCACGTCACATCACCCGGTAGGGTCTCCTTTCCGCCGCAAGTGCCTTTCCTCAGGAGGACGTGCAATAGCTCTCCACGCGTCCTCCCGGCGGTCGGCGGCGCGACCGCCCTACCGTCGGGAGGGCAATCGCAAATCTGTACTCCATTCCCCTCCCGCCACGCTCACCCGTTCCGATTTGCCTGATCTGTCCCTAAACCCTCAGCACTCAACCCTCAACTTTCAGAGGAGTTGAGGGTTGAGAACCGTGACAGGGCAGATCGGGAACCATCCGATGAGGTTTTCGCAGGCGCCCCCCGTTGCGAGGGAACGCATTGCTCTGGCTTTTCTGAGCAGCCTCATTCTGATGCTGCCCTCCTGCATGCTCTCCGCCGGGCGTACTCACAAAGCGCAAACCCGCAGGCTAAAGGCGTGCGGGCGATTGCGGAACCCAACGCGAAGGTGAAGCGGGATGTTCCTGCAAGCTACTGCGCGAGATTGCGGCGCATGAAGGTCGGCACATCCAAGTCCTGCCCATCAATAATCGTCGGTTCACTCTTCTCGAAGCGGCCACGATTGACTGGTTCCGGTTGCCCTTCCCTAGCTGGTCTCGGCGCTCGTGCTGGGGGCGCTGGCGGCACTGCAGGACGGCGCGGTGGGATGGTGCTCCGCAGCGTGGTCATCACCGGCCGCGGACGGAGGTAAGGAGCTGGCGCAGGTTCAGGTTCCGGCTCGGGCTCTGGTTCTGGCTCATGCTCCTGCTCGACTACCACTTCCCCTGTAACCTCCCCATAGTAGCTTTCTTCCTCTTCCACGGCTTCTGCAACAGGCACGGCCTCCGGCTCAGGCTCAGGTGCCGTGATCAGGGAACGATGAGACCGGTTCGACGGGAAAAGCTGCGTTGTGGCCTGCGCAGGAGCAGCGACCGCCACACTGGCCAACACACTGACCGTGAACTTCCCAGCGAGCGAAGGATCAATGGTGACGCCAAAAAGAACGCGAGCCTGATCGCGGACGTGACGCTGGAATTCTTCCATGAGGATCTGCACCTCGTGGAGAGTCAGGTCGGGTCCTCCGGAGATGCTGACCACCGCGCAGTCGGCTTCCTCTTTGAGACGCGTGCGGTTGAGAAGCGGATTTCTGAACGCCAGATCAAGTGCCTCGTAGGCGCGATTCTCACCAACAGCAGTCCCGCAACCGAAGAAGGATCGGATATGCTCTCCGCGAAATGCCGTTACGAGTTCGTCGAAACTGGTGTGAACGAGCCCCTTCCGGCCAGCAAACGAAGCCAAGGCCCGCACGCTTTCTGAGATCGTGCGATCAGCGATTGCAAACGCCTCCTGAATCGGTGCATGAGGGCCAACAGCTTCGCCCATTCTGTCGTTGTCATAGCAGACGAGTACATCTGCGGTCTGCCGAAGTGCCGCTAGTGAGTCCTCCGCCTGCGCAAGACGCCGTTTTCCTTCGAAACCGAAGGGAAGCGTCGCGACTACGATGATCATTGCCCCGTGCTCCCTCGCCACCTCCGCAATCACAGGGGCTGCGCCGGAGCCGGTGCCTCCACCAAGGCCAACGACGAGGACCACGATGTTTGCATCCGCGAGATGCGCGAGGATCTCACCGATTCCCTCCTCCGCAGCAGTACGCCCAAGATCCGGGTCACCGCCTGCCCCCAGGCCTCGGGTAATTGTCTGGCCAATTTGCAACCTTTGCGGCGCTACCGATCCGGTGAGCACTTGTGCATCGGTATTGATAGCAATGAGGTCCATTCCCGATGCGCCATCGTGAACGATTCTGTCGAGAGCATTGGAACCGGCATTACCGATTCCGAAGACTTTGATTCGCGGATGCGCGAGGTCGAAAGGGGGGCGAGGAAGTTCGATCATGGGTGGGTAATGTCAGTTGCATCATACCTCCGCAGCTTTCTTGCCCGCGGTGATGCCAATCAGAAAAACTTCAGCTTTCGTGCAAATCTCGACAGCAGACCACCACGAGGACGCTCAGGCATCATGGCTTGCGCGTACTTGATCAGGCCGATTGCAGTCGAGAGCTGCGGATTCTCAAATGCCGAGGTCAGACCCGACATTGTGTGAGCATGCGTCAGATGCACGGGCATGCCGAAGACTTCTTCGGCCAAGTGGTTAATTCCCTCCAGCAGGCTGCATCCTCCAGTAAGCAGCATACCGGCACCGAGGTACGGGAGAAAATTGTACTGGTCCAGTTCGCGCTTCAGCAGTTCAAACGTTTCCCGGACGCGGTAGTGAATGATCGTATCGAGCAATTCTCGCTCAATCTCCTTACCTGCGAAACCAGTCTCATCCTTGAGTACAATCATCTCGCTGCGCCCCGGACGCCCGACCGTCACACTTCCCTCCTCGATTTTCAGCTTCTCCGCGCGAGCCATCGGAATGCGAAGCCCCAGAGAAAGATCGTTGGTGATGTGATCACCACCAATGGCGATACAGCCGCTCGCCTTCACAGCACCATCGACATAGACGATGTACTCAGTCGTCCCCCCGCCCATGTCCACAACGAGTGCCCCCAGATTCTTCTGATTTTGGTCCAGAACAACCTGTGCCGCAGCCAAAGGGTTGAACACAACGTCCAACACCTCGATATCTAGTTCTTTGACGCAGCGGACACTATTTTTGATGCGTGTCCCGACACCGTGGATGATGTGAAAATCAGCCTCCAGCTTTCGCCCGAGCATTCCAATCGGATTCAGGATCCCGTCCTGCCCATCCACGTAGTAATGCTGAAGGATCGTGTGAAGGAACATGTTCTGCGCCGGTATACTCACCTCCCGGGCATTCGCCTGTACGTCCTCGAAATCCTGATCATCGATCTCCTCCCGATCCTCAGGGATTGTGACTGCACCGCGATTGTTGAATGAGCTGATGTGAGCCCCGGTCACGCCCAAATAGACGCTACCGATCATCACATCGCTCTTTTCCTCGGCATCCACCAATGCTTCACGAACGCATTTTCCCGCCGTTTCAAAATCGACGATCTCACCTTTGCGAACGCCTCGAGAAGGAGCCTCTCCGACGCCGAGAATCTTGACGGTACCATCCGCCTTGATCTCACCGACAACGGCGCAGACCTTCGAAGTGCCGATTTCCAGGCCGACAGCAATTTGATCCCTGCCCATTCGTTACATCCGGAACGGCTTCTTCAGACTTTCGACCGACTTCTTTGCTGGGGTGCTCGAAGATCGTCCCTTGGAAGAGGACTTAGATGAAGCAGATTTAGACGAAGTAGGCTTAGACGAAGTTGTTGTCTTCTTCGTGGCCGGAGTACTGCTGGCCACAGCTTTCGTCTCCGACTTGGATTTCGCCTTGGTCGACTCCACGGTGTTCTTCGCCTTCAGAGGAGCTGCCTCAGCCGCAGCTCCGGCTGCAGGTACCTCGGCAGGTTCTTCCGGCTGCGGCGGCTCGAAGAAGGTCACAGGGGTATTACGCTCAACGAACAGATTCACCGTCCGAATCTCCTGATGTAACGGCTGCACGTACTCAAGTAATCGATAAAGGCGCGCAAGCTGAGCATCGATGCGGTCCAAGCCGAAGGTAATTTGCGCACCGTTCCGATCAGTTACCACGAGGCAATACCCTTTGCTGAGATCGATATTGACCGCCTGCCAGCGAGTAACATCCGGGTTTAGCCTCAATAGATCCAGCGCCGATTGCATTTCGATCGTCGTCACCTTTTGCCCGGCCACCAGGTTCTCCATCTCCACACCTGTAATGGTAGGCATATGGTAATACTCCGGCAGGATCTTCCGGCTCTTCATCACGTACCCGCGAGCATCCACCAGGAATGACCTGTCGGATGCGGTCGGATCCGTTACTCCCGTTTCCACCACCCAGGCAATCGGCTGCCGTTCGGTGATATTGATATCGAGCCGGTTTGGCAGCGTCCGCTGAATTTCCACGCGTTGGATCTGAGGCAACTTATCGAGAGCCGATCGCGCACCTGCGAGATCCGTTTTGAAAATATTACGCCCCTCCTGCACCCCTGCAGAAGTCAGGATCTGCTCACGAGTAAGCGTCCCGTCTGTGGCTACACGGACGTCTGAGAGGAAGAATGTGGGGTTATCCCAGAAAAAACGCTGCACAGCCTCCCGGGTTCCCAGCCACACTCCAGCCACGATAGCGGCGAACAGCGATAGCTTGAAGACAGCTCCAATTACCTTGCGGATGCGCTGTTCGCGCGCCTTGCTGGCTCGGACACTGACTTCGAGAAGGTGCTGCTGGCTCCGCTGGCGAGGTCGGGTAACACGCTGGTTGCGGTAAGGCTTTGCGACTTCTTTCACGAGTGAAGGGGTGGACGGGCGGCCAAGGAAAGTTCAATGATCCGCGCACATAGCGCGGGATACGGTATTCCTACTGCAGCAGCCGCTTCCGGCAGTAGGCTGGAAGGCGTCATACCCGGGATCGTATTAATTTCCAATACGAACGGTTCATTATTTTCGGAAAGCTGAACGTCCACCCGTGAATAGGTGCGCAATCCCAGTGCCCGATGGGCTGCGAGCGCCGTTTCCTGCACCTTCCGGGTAAGCGCTTCGCTCAACGGTGCCGGGCAAAAGTGGTCCGCTCCCGCTGCGTTTGGATTGAGAAATGGGTATTTGTTTTCGAAGTTGTAGAAGTCCTTTTTGGCTACGATCTCAATGATCGGAAGCGCCTGGTTTCCAAGAATTCCAACGGTCAATTCCCGTCCCGGAACAAACTGCTCGATGAGCAACTCGTCCGCATATTGGCGGGCTTCTGCGAGCGATTCGGCAAGCTTCGCCTTGTCGCGAACAATATAGACCCCGACGCTGGACCCCTCCTTGGGTGCCTTTATCACAAAGGGCAGAGACATCGTTGGGGTAACACCGCCTTGGACTACTTCGAACGGAGCCGTGGGCACGCCGCACTCTGCAAAACGACGCTTGGCTGCGATCTTATCAATGGCGAGTTCACTCTCAGCGACGCCCTCGCCTGTGTATGGGATCCCGCGCTCTTCCAGAATCCGCTGGATCTGTCCATCCTCACCAAAGGTGCCATGAATCACATTAAAAGCGACATCAACTCCCTCGGGCACGGTAAAATCCGGGCCGGTGACGTCGACTTCGATCACATTGGCATCCAGGCTCCGCAATGCTTTCGCCACACCGGCGCCGGAAGCGAGCGACACTTTGCGCTCAGTTCCAGGTCCACCCATCAGCACAGCGACAGTCTTATTACGCAAATCACTCATAAAGGCCTTTCTCCTCTCCGACGATCTGAACCTCGCAATGCAGTTCAATGCCACGCTCGCGAAGGGCGGTTTCCTTTACTTTGGCAATGAGGTTCAGCACATCGGTGGCAGTGGCGCCACCAGCGTTAACAATAAAGTTGCCGTGCACTTCGGAAACCTTTGCTCCTCCGATTTGCGCTCCCTTCAATCCCAGCTCATCGACGAGTTTACCCGCAGGGATCGGCCCCGGATTCTTGAAGATACAGCCGGCACTGGACTCGCGCGGTTGGGATGTTCGGCGTTTCTGGACACTCTCCTCGAGCAAACGCTCGATCTCTTCTGAAGTACTTGGGTTCCCTTTGAAGGTTGCGGAGACTGCGAAGTTATGCCGGAGGGTAGGCACATCGCGATAGTGCACCTCCATCTCCGCCGGGGTCTTCATGTGAAACTCTCCGTTGGCATCCACGTACCGCACACTAACCACCTGGCTAAAGGTATCGCTTCCCATTGCCCCGGCATTCATGCGCAGCGCTCCCCCGACCTGACCGGGAATACCCTCGAACCACTCGAATCCTCCGATACGTGCGTCACGTGCAGCGTAGGCCAACTCCTTCTGTTTCACGCCCACCCCTGCAGTGATCTGCCCCTCTCGTACTTCGATCCGCTTGAACTCCCCCCGTGCGAGATGCGCGACCACACCACGGATCCCACCATCGCGGACGAGCAGGTTGGAACCTCGACCCATCACAAAGAGCGGAACGCTGCGCTGGGAGCAGAAGCGGACCAACCGGGCGAATCCCTCCTCGGTCTCGGGCTCCACCCAGAATTGAGCCGGCCCACCAATGCGCATTGTGGTATGCTTCGCGAGTGGTTCATAAAGCTTAACCACACCACTCCCAATCGTCTGATAAAGCTCATCGAGGATAGCGACATCCTTTGCTAGCATATTGGCCTGCTCGTGGATATTCCCCGCCCCGAGCGATAGAACGCAGTCTCCCGGTTGAAGCATGCGGCCGATATCCAGAAGCACCTGCTTCCGGTCGGGCTGATAGAATGCAGCGGGGTGTCCTTCCCTGATTAACTCGTCAACAATCGTCTGCCCACTGACCCCAGGGATCGGTTGCTCGCTGGCCGCATACACATCGGTAACAAATACCGCAGCAGAATCTGAAAACGCGCGACCGAATTCCTCCTTCAAAGCCTGCGTCCGTGAATAGCGATGCGGCTGAAACATCGTAATCACCCGTCCACGCCCGGTGTTCTTTGCCGCGGCAAGTGTCGCACGTACTTCACTTGGATGATGCCCGTAATCATCCACCACCATATAACGATCACTCCGGTACTTGATTTCAAAGCGACGCTTCGCTCCGCGGAAACTCTCCAGAGCCTCGGCAATCTTCGCAAACGGCACCCCTAGCTCTGTCGCAAGAGCAATGACTCCCACAGCGTTACTCACATTGTGCCGGCCAGGCACATTCAGGGTAATCGCACCGAGCGGCTCCCCCCCACGCAGCACACGGAAGTGAGATTGGAAATCTTTCGCGTGCAGATCATCGAACCGGTAAAACGCCGCTGAACGTTCACCATAAGAGATGGCTCCGGGATGTACGCTACAGAGACGCGAGGCGTTGGGATCATCCGCACAATAGAACACCTTGCCACGGGTCTGACTAAGCATCTGATTGAAGACAGCTTCGATTGCTCCGAGGTTCTCGTAGTAATCAAGATGCTCCTCCTCGATGTTCAGTACGATCGCATGTTCGGGACGGTAAAAGGCCAGGGTTCCATCGCTCTCGTCCCCTTCAGCGACAAAGAGTTCGCCCTCAGCATCCCAGTTTGCATTTGTCCCCAGAATCGGGATCTCGGCCCCCACGTAGTGAGACGGATGCAAGCCACCGTGCCGAAGCACGTGAGCCGCCATGGATGACGTAGTAGTTTTCCCGTGCGTTCCTGCGACCACGATCCCTTTCTTGCAGTTCATGATGGCAGCAAGAGCATCCGCTCGACGGACCATCTGTTTCCCCTGCTTCACTGCCTCGTCGTAGTCCGGATGACCACGACGAATTGCAGAGGAATAAATAACCAGGTCAGCAGGTGTTACAGCTTCGGGCTGACAGGGCTGATAAAATTCCAGCCCCAGCTTCTTTAATCTCTCCACCTCCACCGTTGCCACCTTGTCACACCCGCTTACCCGGTGTCCGAGGGCAATCAGCAAACCAGCAATCCCACTCATTCCCGAACCCGCGACGCCAATCAGGTGGACCTTGAGATCACCGCCACAGAGGATGTCCGCAAGGATTTGTCCATTGTCCATGGCTAGAAATTCCTCCAATCGGACAAGGGTTTAATAGAGCTGGAAAGGATCATGGTGTTCTGGTTTCACCGCTTTGGCTGCAAAACTTCAGAATCGTATCTGCGACGCGCTCGGCTGCCCTTTCCGGCGCCAACTTCGCCGCAAGGACGGACATCTCGGAGAGGCGCGCCGGGTCGTCAAGCATCTCTGAAAGCTTCCCGGCCAGCGTGTCCCCGTTCGCTTGGGCTTCGGGTAGCAGGATACCGGCTCCCGCCCGTTCAAAGATTCTCGCATTGAGCGTCTGGTGATCCTCTGCCGCATGCGGATACGGAATGAGCACACTCGGAAGTGCGAAGTGAGAGAGTTCCGTGAGGCTCGCCGCGCCCGAGCGTGCGATTACACAATCGGCAGCACTGTATGCCTGCTCCATTTGATGATGGAATGGAGCCACCCAGGCGGGGATGCCTTCCCGGGCATATGCATCGCGCAATGCCTCCTGATCACTCGGCCCACTCAAATGGATTACCTGGAGCGACTTGTCTCGGAGTTGCGGGAGCGCATTGAGCATCGCCCGATTGATTCCTTGAGCCCCTTGACTTCCCCCCATGACCAGCAGAGTACGACGCCCGGCGGTTTGCAGGTTGAAGGCCGTGAGAGCCTCGGATTTTGGTATCCGGTCCACCAGCGTTTTTCGAATTGGAGTACCTGTAACCTCGCAGCGTGCTCCGGGCAGATATCGGGCACACTCCTCAAAGCCGAGTAGCACACAATCCACGAGGCGGGCGTTGAGTTTGTTTGCTTTGCCCGGGATTGCGTTGGACTCGTGCACAAAAGTCGGGATTCCGCGCATCCGGCCGGCAAGGATTGGAGCCGTGGAGGTAAAGCCACCCATCCCTAAAACTGCATCCGGCTGGAAGTCCTGATACAGAGCTTTGCAGCGGTTGAGCCCCGCCCTGAATCGCTTCAGGAAGCTGAAAACAGCAGGAGAGAAGAGTTTCGGCATTCCGATGCCGGGCAATTTCTCGATGTGGAATTCCGTCCGCCCCTTTGTTGCAAGGGCGTCGATCTCCTTTTCGGAAATCAGCAACATTACCTCATCACCGCGCGCGAGGAGTACTTCGCCGACAGCCAAGCCCGGGAACAAATGCCCGCCTGTGCCGCCAGCTGCGATTACAAATTTCATAAGTCTGCCTTAGATTCGAACCACGCGCGTCCGTGTCCGTGCCGCAAGTCTCACTGTTGCCGCCGTACTTCGATCGCTGATCCCCTGCCGATAGATACTGATCAACACCCCTACCCCCAATAAACAGAGAACCAGGTTCGATCCCCCGTAGGAGATGAACGGCAACGGCATACCCTTGTTTGGCAGCAATTCGGTAGTTACTCCAATGTTTACGGCAGCCTGGATTGCAATGAGCGCGGTAAAACCAAACCCGAAGAGGAGCCCAAAACGATCCCTAGCGTGCACGGAAATGATGCCTCCGCAGAGTACGATGACAATATACGTGAAGACGACCGCAAGCGTCGCGCGGAGTCCCAACTCCTCACCAATCATCGGGAAAATGAAATCCGTGTGAGCAAACGGAAGATACGCCATCTTCTGCCGTCCGTTTCCGAGTCCTAGCCCATCCACACCGCCCGACCCCAAAGCAATCAATCCTTGCCGCGCCTGGTAGGCATCGGCCGGATACATCTCAGGGTACATGAAGGCGAGGAAACGCCCTGTCCGCTCGGGCATGTACATGATCGCCACGCATAGCGCGGCTGCCCCGAGGACCACCAACGGGATGAGATAGCGGAGACGTGTACCGGCCACGAACATGATTCCATATGTCGTAACTCCGATAAGCGCAGTCGCTCCAAGATCCACCTCCGGAACAATCAGCAGCATCAACACGCCAGCTCCTGCCAGTGGATAAACAAACCCCCGGCGGAACTCACCAGCCGCCTTTTCATCACGAGCAAACCACCACGCCAGCGCAGCAATGGTGGCCAGTTTCGCCAATTCAGATGGCTGGAAGTTTGTGATTCCAAGATCAATCCACCGCGCTGAGCCATTGATCCGCTTTCCAATAGGCGGGACAAAGCAGAGCAACAGCAGAACGGCGGAAAGGCCGAACCAAATCCACCATGTCTTTTGCCAGAAATGGTAATCCAGACGCGCTGCCACAGCGCAGACGACCAGCCCGACGCCAAGCCACATCGCCTGGCGTTTGATGAAGAACATCGGGTTACCATGAGCGTCCTTCGCAAAAGCGCTGGTGCTGAAAAGCATCACTACCCCAAGCACCAACAACGCCGAAACGGCGACAACGAGGAAGTAAACGCTCTTGCGGTGCATATGGGAGGTTGCTGCAGGACAGGTGCCGAATCGATGTTCAACCCTACTTCTTCGCAGGAAGCTTCAGAACCTGACCGATTTGAAGCTTCCGTGGATCAGTGATCTTGTTGAGCTTCAGCAACTCTGAATAGGAGACGTCGAACTTCTTTGCGATTGCCACCGGATTGTCTCCCCTTTTGACGGTGTATGTCTTTGCCGCTGCAGAGGACTTCGCCGGCGTGGCCGCTTTGGCGGAAGTGGAGGGCTTGCTGGTGGATTCCACCTTCTTTGCTGAAGGCGTCTCCGATGTACGAGTCTCAGCTGCTGCTGTTTTCGCTTCCCCCTTGCTGGCAGGGATATTCAGAACCCGGCCCAGCTGAAGCTTGGAATCAAGGGTGAGACCGTTCACTGCCGCGAGATCCTCAAGGCTCACGTCATATACGGATGCAATCCGCCAGAGTGTATCGCCGGACTTCACGTGATAAATCCGGTTTCCGGAAATTGGGGCGATCGGTGTGGCAGGAGGTCGAGCCGGAGCCACAGGGGCTACAGGAGCGGAAGTAGCTGCAGCCGTCTGTACCGGCGCCGATGCCGGTGATGGCTCAGTTGGCACCTGATCGACGGGAGTCGCTGTGGTTTGCTGCGTCACATTCGCGGCAGCAGTCTGCTGGGCAGGCACCGAAGGAGCGGGTGCGGACGCAACGTCCTGTCCGCGCCGGT
>CBINJX010000021.1:0-14502 GCA_966251085.1 uncultured Verrucomicrobiales bacterium | reverse complement strand
TCCGCCTCGTTCGGCAGCTTCTCACTGAGAGCTTGCTCCTTTCGATCGCCGGTGGAGTAACCGGATTTTTGCTGAGCATTTGGTTAACCCGGCTGCTTATCGCGATCAGTCCGGCGAACAGTACCGATAATGTGCCCGTGAGTAGAACAATGTTTCCGAATCGCCCCCTCAGACGAGCGGTCTCTCCTCGCACATGCATTTCTGAGAAAGCTGGTTGTGCAAAATCAAAAAGCCGCCAGACAAATTGCTGTGCAAGAGTGAAAGCTTTGGTTCCGATTGACCAAACTGCGGCAGCTTCCAAGCCTAGTACCCGCGTAATTACCAGCAGTTGACTCCCTGAAATCATCTGCCACCCGACGGTCAATAAGAAGAGACTGCCACCAAAATGAAACAGTTGCCGAACGAGCGACATCCTGATTTGTCCCCATTGTCCGGTTTTTGGTAATAACCCTAGTCGCCAAGAAGCGAGGGCGCACGCGCCGGAACCGATCAATGTTGATGCGAGATGGGCAACGAGCATGCTCCAGATTCCCCAACCAGCCGCAAAGCCGATCCACAAAATCGAAAAGAGAATTCCAAACTGTGCGATCTGAACAAGGTTGAAAATGTCGTTGCGCTGGAACGACATGAGCGGCAGCGACAAGATCCGAGTCGCGACACTGAGTGCTAAGCATGAGCACTGCCCTCCAATGAGTATCACAAACGAGCTGACGTGTGCGGTTGGAAGCTCTAATGCTCCGCTGAGTAGAGGTCCAAAAAGCCAACCGGCTGCTGCAATCAACAAGCCTTGTAATGCGCAGATGAACGCGCCTGTGGTAAGGACATCTGCGTAATCGCTTTTCTCGCGGTCATCTTTGTGGTCTATCAGCAGCCGGTAAACTGCGCCCGAGACTCCAAAATCCAGAAGTGCAAGATAACCAGTGACTTGCATCACCAAAGCCCAGAGCCCGAATTGTTCCCGCTCAAGGTAGTGCAACGCGAGGGGGACTGAACCGAGGGTGTAAAGAACGTTTACTCCGAGTGCTGCGTATCCCGACGCTACAGCTCGAGTGAAGTGACGGATTCGGGACATTTAAATTCCAGCGGCCCGGCACTCTATGGAAGAAGTTCCCATTGTAAAGAGCCTTGCCATAAGGAGAAAATTTTTGGTGGCAATTGCGCAAAGGCGACGTACCTCTCGGGAATATGTCACCCCTTGCCTATTTTCGCGGGCGCTGGCGCGAATTTTGCGCCTGGCGCGCTCGAAAGCTAGTGCTTGCTGAAAGCAGCTCTCCCGAGAAACTCGAGCTCAGATTGGAGGATTGGGCTTCCAGTTTAAACGATCCGACAGGCTTTTATCTCGACTGCTATCGGTATTTCGTGACGAGGCTTCCTGCTGAACTACGGGAGCACCGGCGGTATTTTGCGCGCACGAGTCGCGGATTTGGCGAGGATGCATTTCACGTTTTATGGTTCTTGCTCTTTCGTCGGCTCCGGCCGCGTAAAATTTTGGAGATCGGCGTGTACCGGGGGCAGACTCTTAGCTTGGCAGCTTTGCTGCAGCAGCATTTTGGATACAGCGGCAGCACTGCTGGAATTTCGCCTTTTGAGCCCGCTGGTGATGCTGTGAGTCGCTACCGCGGCGACATTGATTATCTTGCCGACACCCGCGCGAATTGTGCGCGTTTTGCGCAGGTGCAGCCGACTCTTGTCAAGGCATATTCGACAGATCCAGAAGCAATTGAGTTCATCCGATCGCACAGCTGGGACTGTATCTACATTGACGGAAACCATGATTATCCGGTTGCGAAAGCTGACTGGGAGATTTGTGCTGAGGCGCTGTGCCCACGTGGAATCATTGTGCTGGATGACGCAGCCTGCAACACAGCGTATAGACCACCACGGTTTGCTACAGCTGGCCATCCCGGACCATCGCGCGTTGCTGCAGAGATTTGTTCGAAAACATTTCGGGAAATTCTCCGGGTTGGACACAATAGGGTATTTCAAAAAATCGCCTGACTGTGATGCGGCTAGCGCTTCTTACAACCGATAATCGGCAGAACTACGGTACCTTTCATAGCGCTGAACCAGGCTTCGGTACCGCTCCTGAGGCACTTCTACAAGGGTTGGCGGACCGAAACGATGTAGAGGTGCATGTGGTGTCATGTCTCCAACAACCAGTGCGCTCGCCGGAGAAGCTCGCAAAGAACATCTGGTTCCATGCGTTGCATGTTCCGAAGCCCGGTTGGATGAGGAGCGGCTATGCTGGTTGCATTGCGGCGGTGAGATCCAAGCTGAGAACAATCCAACCAGACATCGTTCACGGGCAAGGAACTGAACGAGATTGCGCTCTATCGGCCGTGTTCTCTGGCTTCCCGAGCATCCTGACAGTTCACGGTAACATGCGGCTAATTGCACGCATCAATCGTGCTCGCCCGTTCTCTTTCCAATGGCTTGCTTCCAAACTTGAGCGCCTCACTCTTCCAAGGGCGAGAGGCGTAGTATGCATCACAAATTACACTCGAGAAGCAGTAAAAGGAATCGCCCGTCGTACTTGGATCGTGCCGAACGCTGTAGACAAAACGTTCTTTGATGTCGTTCGCCAACCCTCCAGCCCGCCGACATTGCTCTGCGTCGGCTATATCTCACACCGGAAAAATCAGAATGCATTTATCCGTGCCATTGACCCGATTGCAGCCACACGGCCGCTGCACTTGCGTTTTCTTGGCTCTGCATCGGTCCATGAGAGGGGGTACAGCACTGAGTTCTTCCGACTTGCTGAAGAGCGGCCTTGGGTAGATTACGCGGGCTTCGCAGACCGCGAATTGCTTCGTAGCCATTTAAGCACATCTGCAATGCTGGTGTTGCCTTCTTTGGAAGACAATTGCCCGATGACGGTACTGGAAGCAATGGCTGCTGGAGTGCCGGTACTTGCATCCCGTGTTGGTGGATTGCCAGACCTTATCGATGACGCTGTTACTGGAAAATTTTGCGATCCGCTAGATGCGGTAAGTATGAGGGCGGGAGTAGAATACTTCCTAGAAAATGCTTCCAGGGCAGGTGCAATTGCGAAACAAGCACAGACACGCGCTCATGAGCGATTTCATCCCCAGACTATCGCGAGTCAGCATATTGGAATCTACCGTGAAGTCTTGAGCACGTGTTCGTAAACAAATCGGAGTTGTTCGGCTACTTGTGCCCATGAGGCTGGTTGGGGCGAGACAGGGAGTCTGGGAGCGGAGTCGTAGAACTTCCGAAGGCAGTTTGCGAGCGTAGCTTTTCCCGCCTTCGCTGAGCAGTAGATGGCTGTGTTACCAAAGGTCGTTCGGGCCCAAGGAAGGTCGCTTAGTAGGAGCGGGCAGCCACAAGCTGCGGCTTCAAGGGCGGAGAGACTTAAACTCTCCATTGTGCTGAGAAGTACAAACCCTCGCGCTCTCCGGTAGTGATGAGCCAACTCTCCACGGTCGCTAACTCCACCCTCATATCGTAAAATTGCGGGATGCGATGCCACGAGTCTGCGGAAATCCTGATAATAAGTGTCAGTCTCGCTGTATGGCCGCCCAATTACCCAGAGCGGTGTGCCGGCTCGGATTGCTCCTTTGGCAAGTTCTAACACTTTTTTTCGAGGGGTGATCGTGGCAGTACAGATCAACCAATGAGTACGTTCATGCTCCCCAGCATCCTGAAGAAAAACGTCCTCTACGCCGTTTGGAATGACATGTACTCTTTCTGGGGAAACTCCGAAAACTTCTTGCAGTAACTGTCCCTCCCAAGGAGTGAGCGCTGTTAGAGCATCCGATCGGCGGTAGGCATCCCACGCCATACGGTCGAAGAAAGAAAAATGGCGCAAAGCTCCGATAGCCAGACGTTGACATTGACGAGTGATAACTCCCCTTGAGCCTAGGCCAGTGAGGAGATCTCCAATGACTATGCGGATGCCCTTCTGCTGGGCAAAAGCGACGTAGCTATGATGTGGCCGTCCAAAGTAATGGATAATCTGCCCTCGTTGTACATCGTCCCACCAGCGTAGCCACCCGACCTCAATACCATTTCTTTCAAGCGCAAGTTTCGTTTGTTCTATCTGCGTCTGGAGACCTCCATGCGCCAGAAGAAAGGGGTTAGGGTGGTCAAAAAGTACCCTCATGCCAGCTTCCGTGGCTTATACCGGTTGGTAGTTCTGCATACTTCGGTAAACATTTTGTGCTGTTAGCGAAATCTGGTCTGTTCTCTTACCTTAAATGGTATTGATGATACACTAGTACAGGGCGAGACACAGGAGGCGTTTGAATGAAGGTTCAGGATGGGAAATGTTCTAGAGCGATTCCCATAAAATCTGTGCATTTGCGATTTTGTCGAGAGTGCTGAACATTGTGCCAAGCCATTCCTATGGCTGCGCCGTTGCGCAGCCATAGGAGTAGTACGTAAAAAGATGAGGTGAAATTTTCGATTGCTACCCCCAGCTTCCGGCAGCTCCAAAACCTGAAGCTCTGCTGCTGCTCAGTGGCGGATCAATCAGGTAAGGTTGAGCACATCATCCAGGACGCAGGCACCGGTCCGGAGCTGGAGGAGTGGGTTTCTCAAAAAAGCTCGGCACAGCTCCATGTCGAAAAAGACAATGGAATGTACGATGCAATTAACCGTGGGCTCGCCCGGGCGCAAGGTGAGATCTGCGCGTGGTTGAACTGCGATGAGCAGTATCTGCCGGGGGCGCTGGCGCGTGTGGAGCGGTTTTTTGCTGAGCACCCGGAGGTGGATGTGGTGTTCGGGGATGCGGTGTTGATCGATGCCGCAGGTTCGATTCTCTCCTACCGCCGTGCGGTGCTTCCACAGGCCGCTCATGTTCGGTATGTGCATCTGAATACGCTTTCCTGTGCCACTTTCTTCCGGCGCAGGATCTTCGAAGAGGGGCATCGATTTGATCCGCAGTGGAAGGCGATTGGAGATGCGGTCTGGGTGTATGGTTTGCTCGAGGCGAAGAAGATGATGGCGGTGATTCCTGAGCCTCTGGCGACTTTTGCTTTCACGGGGGAAAACCTCAGTGCCACCCGGAAGGCGCAGGAGGAGGCGCAGCGCTGGAGGGGGAGGGATTGGCGCAATGCCACGGCCCCGCTTTTTTCTCTGATGCATCGGCTCCGGAAATGGCGCGCTGGGGCTTACCAGCGACGTGACTTGGCGATTTCGATCTACACACCTGATTCGCCGGACCAGCGAAAAGAGGTGCGGGCGTCGAGTGTCGGCTACGGGTGGCCAAAAACGGGCGAGCCTCAGGAGCGCTGAACCATTTTCGCTCCGGCGGGCAAACCTCGCACGCTGCCGTCCCACATGGTTTTGAAAAGTGTTGCAATCGTTTCCCGATTGCATCCCCACATCCGCAGAAACCGCCACCAATTACCGGGAAGCTTCCAGAGTAGCGAGCGGCCGTGGGCCAGTCGAAATGAGGTAAACGCCAGATTGCGCAGCATTGCCGCGTGTTTGGCGCGTTCATCTGCCTGATTCGCCTCTCCGACGGGCTCAGGGGGAAGATGTTGGACGACTGCGTCCGGCACCAGGATTCCACGTCCCGCATTTGTAAGTCGGAGGCTGTACTCCAGATCCTCGCCGCGCACCCAGTAGTCACCTCGATGAAACCCCAACTGCTCCACTGCCGATCGAGCCACCAGCAGGGAGACGCCGGTGCACCAGGAGAACAGCTCCGGTTCCCGCCCGCATTCGTTCCAGAATTCTTCAAGAAGCGGCCTGCGTCGGATCGCGTCAAACTTGGTGCGTTTCAGGATCTCTGGAAACCAGCCAATCCGGCCATTGTGGTCCACTACCAGAGGGATCGCCGCCCATGCCTGTTCCTTGATCATAGCGGCAAGCAGGCACTGCAGGGTGCCCGCGGGCACGACGGCATCGTCATCTAGAATCCAGAGATGGGTGTAGTCCGAGCGGAACATTTCTGCTGCCGCTTTCCCGCCCATCTCCAGTCCTCCTGCGCAGCCCAGGTTCTTTCCCGGTACAATCCGGCGGCAGTCGAGCGGACTGGAGGCGAGCACCTTTGCGGTTTCCGGATCATCCGCATTGTCCACGACCACTACTGCGCGGAGGTCTGGCCGGGCGGATTCCAGCGAGTTCAGGAGGCGCTGGAGTTCAGCAGGTCTACGATAGGTCGCCACCACGGCGACTACTGCGGTAGGAGATTGCTCCTCTTGGGTGGACATTTGGGAAGCCATCATTTCTGAGCAAAGTCGGAGCGCATCACGCCGCGCTTTAGAAGCCCTCGTACATAAGTCTGCACCTCTGGCCAGATGACCTCGGGTGTGAGCCGTGTCAGGCAGAATGGTTCGGCATACCGGCAGTAGTCGAAGCAGGGGCGATAGGAGCAGATGTCCCTCACTGCGGTGTGATGAATATCACCCCACGGCCGGAAGCAGTCCGGATCTCCGGGGCCGAATACCACCAGCGCAGGTGTCTGGCATGCTGCGGCAATATGACCCGGGCCGCTGTCGTTGCACAGCACCAGGTCCGCGCGACTGAGGAGATCTACCAGTTCATGCAGATTCAGCGAGGGAATGACGACCTGTGCCTGGGAGATCAGTTTCTTACCGTACCCATCCGGTTCTACGACGAGAGCGAGATCGAAATCGAACTCTTCCCGAAGACGGGAGAGCATCTCTGAAAAGTATTCTTCCGGCCAGCGGCGTACCGGAATGCGGGCACCGGGATGCAGAACCACGAGCGGTTTGTGATAGTTCCCTAGCAAGCGGTCGATCTGTTCACTCCGGTAAACGCTACAATCCAGCCTCGGTGAGGCATGTTCCATTTCCGGGAGGCGCATAGCTGTCCCAAGCTTCCGCCAGTCCTCCACTTTATGATGATGATCCAGATCACGCTCTACCGGCCGGGTTAATAGGGGATTGCTGCCGTGTGAAGGAAACCCAACGCGCTCGCGGATTCCGGCGAGTACCATCAGGAGGTGATCGCGAGGATCGTTCCGCACGGAAACGGCGACATCGAATCGCTCCCGGTGCAGTCGTGCAAGAAAAGCACCCAGCTCCCCCCACGGCCAGCGCCACAGCCGGTACTTCCCCCGGAAGGCGGTCCATGGCGGGTCAAATGAGATGAACTTAACGTTTGGATAGCTTGGCCCGAGTAGTACTTCTGCCGTGGGTTTGCCCGCGATGGTGACCTCGTATTTCGCGGTCGCTGCATCCAGGATCGTCGTCGCAAGCGTCAGGTCACCAATGCCCCAGAACTCCAGCATCAGGAGTTTCGGAAGCGAATTGGGTGATTCTCTGATCATTTTGGGGGCAGGTCAGGAGCGGAAACATGCCGCGAAACTCGCCCGGCGCCACTCCAAAGCGCAAAACGTAACACTCCATCATACGCGAAGATCTTTTGCGCTTGTTGCGTTTCGTCTTACATTGGCCGCCTCTTGCTATGGCTGAGAGCCCTTCTTCCCCTCAGACTCCGATTACCCTCTCCAATGCCGCCGCGGCCTTTAGCCGATGGTGTGTGCAGCGGCCTTGGGATGCGACGCTGCTTTTCGGTGTTCTGGGGACGCTGGTTTATTATTTCGGTTTTTACGGGTATGCGATGGGCGGGCATATGCCGACGGCCCAGTGGGCTATGGAGTCGTGGGGAACGGAAAACGATCTCGAGCACGGTTTCCTGATTTTCCCTGCGGCAATCGTAGTTGCGTGGATGCACCGGGAGGAGATTGCCGCTCTGCCGAAGCGGGGGAGTTGGGTGGGCATCCTGATGGTGCTGGCGGGGGTGCTTGCTTTCCTCGTGGGGGTCTGGACTACGCAGCCGCGTATTGCGATGGTTTCGCTGCCGGTCCTGATTTACGGCGGAGTCTGGTTTCTGTGGGGATGGGCGGTGGCCCGGAAGATTGCGTTTCCGTGTGCGCTCCTGCTTTTCATGGTGCCGATCGGGTTCATTCTGAACCATACCGAACCCCTTCAGCGGTTGGTTGCGGATGTGGTCCAGAAGATGTGTGCGCTTCTCGGCCTTGGGATCGAGCGTGACGGTGTCACGCTTTTCGCCAGCGATGGCAGTTTTCACTGCGAAGTCGCCGGAGGCTGCTCGGGGATTCGTTCGCTAATGGCGATGACGCTTCTAAGCGCTGTGTACGTGCACTTTACGCAGAAGGAGCTTTGGAAAAAGGTGCTGATTTTCTCTTTTGCCCTGCCGTTTGCGGTCGTGGGCAATATTGCACGGGTGTTCACGATCGTGCTCGTCGCCAAGTACATCAGCGTGAGTATCGGCACCGGTCCGTATCACGACATCTCAGGCTTTCTCGTCACCATCCCGATTGCGCTCTGGGCAATGGTCCAGTTCGGTAATTTGCTGAACCGTGATTGGAAAGGTATCGCTCAGAGGGCACTGAAACCGGAACCTCCGGCTCCCGGCAGTGGCGGCGGTGGTGGAGGCAAAGACGAACGCGAGACGGTGGGCGCTTCGAGTTCCAACAGCAAAGGTCCTATTTCCTATGATTACTAAGCGGCTTGCCGTTCTACTCCTGGTGGTGCTCGGTGGGATGAGCTGTGCTTTTGTTCTCCCAAAGAAGCTCGGATTTCAGCCGGTGGGCATCGTGCCTGAGCTGCCGGAATTCATGGGCGAATGGTGGGGGCAGCAGATGGAGGTGACCCAAAAGGAAAAAGATACGCTGGGTGCCGATACGGAGTTCGCTCGCAAAATGTACAGCAATGCCCGGGGAGGCCAGGTGCTCGCTTCGATCGTTCTGGCTGGGCAGGATATGATGATGGCCATTCACCGTCCGGAGCGCTGTCTGGCAGCTCAGGGGTGGACGTTTGCCAATCCAACCCGTGAGAGCATCAACATCCCGGGCAAGGGGCAGCTGGATGTCACACGGATCCAGAATACCAAGTATGTGAAGGGGGCGGATGGGAATCCGGTGCAGATCCGGAATATCTGCTACTACTGGTTTGCGGGCTCGAAGGATCTCACCCCGTCGCACCTGGAGCGCGTCTGGTTCGATTCACGTGACCGGATGCTCGGCGGTTATGTGCAGCGCTGGGCGATGGTCATGATCAGCGCGGATATCACCGCGGACCGGGAGAAGTTCGGCCGCGACGAAAAAGCGACCGATCAGCTGCTGACGGAATTCGTCCAACAGGTGGCCCCGCAGGTGCACAAGCCCTCGCTGCAGTATCACTGACGAGTTGGGAGTTTATAGTTGAGAGTTGAGAGCCGCGGGAAGGCGGATCGGGAAGTTTTCCCGTACTCAACGGCACATCAAACTACTTTCCCGCTGCGGTTTTCTTACCCCGTAGCCAGCCCTGTATCAGGTCGATGATCAGCCTGGGGTGGATCAGGTGGTAGACCGATGGCTGGGCCACGAGAGCTTTCCACGCACTCACTCGCAGTGCCGCGTAGTCGCCCAGCTCGCGGTTGAGATCGGTCCACTGCTTCGCGAAGATTCCCTGCTGCCGGCGTACGGTTTTCCGGTGCTTGGCTCCGACATGAGGCTCGATGGTTTCGTACAGGTGAACCATCGCCTTGGCCCGCTCCGCCTGGTAGCGGAGCTGTTCGGGAGTTCTTGCCGTCCATTCTCCCGGGGCAATGCCATGTGACCAGACCCCGCCTGGATGAATCCGGTAGGCGGACATCGAGGCATCGATGAAGCCGATCTCCCCATGTTGGCAGTTGAGCACATGCAGCGGCATGTCGCCCGTTGGCAGCTCGTAAAACCAATCCGGGAACGCCGGGAAGAGCCGGTGGCGGAACATCACCGTGCAGGCCCTCGGGTGAAAGGTCAGCCGGAGGTACTCATCCAGCGTGTACTTCGGTTTGACCTCCTTCAGGGGAGAGTTGGTGGGGATCGGAGTGCCTTCCGCGTTCACCACTTCGGCCCGGGTAAAACACCACGCGATATCCGGGTTCTGATCCAGATAATCGGCCTGCGTCTGCAATTTATGAGGGGAGGTCCAGTAATCGTCTCCCTCCAGCCATGCCACATACTTCCCGCGGCAGGCGCCGATCGTCCGGCTCAAGTTTCGGGTCAGACCGATGTTTTTCTCCGGGAGTTCGAGGCGGATCTTGTCCGGATAACGTGCGGCGTACTCGAGAGCGACCTCCCGGGTGTTATCGGGCGAGCAGTCTTCGCCGATGACCAGCTCAAAGGGAAAATTGGTCTGTTGCGAGAGAACGCTCTCGATGGCCTGCGCCAGGAAGGGGCCATGCCGATACGTCACCATTGCCACGCTGACCTTTGGTTCCGGAGCCGGGTTAGGAGAATCGGTGGTCATTACTTGGCGGCTTGTTGGCGTCGTTTGTGGTACTCCTCATCCCTTCCCAGAAGGGTTGATCCTGCCATACGCAGAGTTTGCAGGAGCATGGGGATCCGTTTTTCCAGGCCGTAGCGCAGAGGCTGCAGGAGGCGGTCGCCCGGTTGCTCCACCCACCAGCCGGGCTGCGCATAACCGAGCTCCTGGAGAAGGTCTCCGGCGACCCGGTCGAAATCGAAGCGGTCCTTCGCACTGAAATCCTCCCGCCAGCCCCCCGCTTTGCCCCGGTGATACCGCTTTTCGGAGAGCTTTGTGCGTCCATCAGGCGACACGCCGCTCTCCTTCATCTTCTCGAAACTGTTCGCATCGAGCATCTCCTTGATCCAGTCGCGCGAGTAGGAGAGCCCGCAGAAATCGAGCACCTTCGCATAAGCATCCACCCCACCCGTGAGGAAATCCTCATAACGGACCTCCAGGTACTCGCCGGGAAACTGCGCGGCCTGCCTGGCTGCCAGCAGGAATCTTTGCCACTTCTCCGCAGCCCGCGGGACATTGCTCGGGCCGAAACCCATCTTCGAGTAAGCGGCCACGGTCGAACTCGCCACATCCCGTCCGTCCCGAATCATGTGAATAAAGCGGGCCTGCGGGACGAAGCGTTTGATCGTGCCGACGTGAAGGCTGTACCCGGGATGTTTGTCGAGCACATGCGTGGCTTCCGGCTTCATCGCCAGGATCTTGGAATACGCCCGCTCCAGAAAACCGTTCAGGACCTCCACCAGCTCCTCTTCTTTCCAGAGGATCGGAAGTCCCAGTTTCCAGCCCCGCTCCTCCAGATTGTGCACTTCCGTCTTCCAGGTCTCCATCCACGGAACCACGTAATGCTGGAAGAGCGTCTGTTCCACAGTCGAGGCCACCTGCGGATGCTGCGACAGCAGGATCTGCAGCATCGTGGTGCCGCTGCGCGGGGAGCCGATGATGTAGAGGAAGTTCTTAGAGCTGAGCATAGGGTGGCGACACAGCAGACGAGAGGGGGGCAGTTTTATGCAGATCCTGCGCCGCCGGGTAAAGATTAGGTGTTGGCTCTGAAAAGAGACAAGCGCCCGACAGTCTCTTCCGATGCGGCATCAACTCCGCTGCTCCGCTGCCAGTTCCGATCCGTCCTCCGCGAAATACCCGAATTTCTCCAGCGAACGCGCAGCCACGTGGTTCAGCTCCCCGGTGAGTTTTGCAGGCTGCGAACGCCAGCGCCCCAGAGAGGAAGGCGGAGCGATCTCCTCCCGGGCGATTTGCTCCGCATCAGCCGAGACCTCCATGAACCGGAGGATCCGTTCCGTTGTTTCCACCGGCTTCCGGCAGAGATCTTCGAAGCGGATCAGTAGATAATTCTCCTTCAGGTGCGATTCGCAGAATGCGGCAGCTTTCAGGTTCACACGGTCCCAGAGCATGATCGACCGCACGGGACGCGGTTTGAACAGGCGCTCCTGCCAACTCAGTACCGCTTTCCCGTTCTTCCGCAGCTGGTTCTGGTTCTTGGAGAAAGCCATATCGCGCCCATCGCGCACGACATGGATATACTTCATTCCGGGAAACCGGGCATGAAAGAGCGGGAGCAGATAGATACTGCGCGGCGCTTTCCACCCCCAGCGCAATTCCGGCGCGGTGACCGGCGCGGGCGCATCCTTCAGATGCCGGGCGAGCGCGTCGGAAAAATCCCGCTCCAGCAGCTCCGCATCCGCCTTGGAGAGCAATGCCCCGTCCTGTGCCCGGACATAACGGTTGATCCACTGGTCATGCAGGGAGAGGAATTCAAGGGCGTCCTGCGGATAGTTCAGGTTTGTACCGAAGAAATACCCTACCCGTTGTGCAATTTTGGCCAGCACTCGTGTGCCCGATCCACCAGTCGCACCAATCACCAGGGGAGCGTTGGCGGGAGATGGAAACGATGCGGTCATGGAAGAAGATAAAGGCAAAGCTTGCGCCAGAGGCGGCCAAAACGGCGAGGACCCGTAGCAGTCCATTCCGGGATATGCAACTTCGTTGCTCCGTGTGCCGGGACCAGCTGATGCCGATACCGGGGAGACCCGTCTCCGGGGAAACCGTTTCTACCCCACCTGGAGAGCACCGGGCTTCCGGTGTAGTCCAGCATGGATTCCTCACAGACGACCACAGGTGTAGTGCGGTCCACGGTGTAAATTGACCCGTGGGGGGAGAATTTTACCCCCCCTTCGCACTTTGAGTATGCCCGTTTGCACGGAATTGCCGGTGCTCTTGCCTGAGAGTGGATAGTTGAGGGTTGAGAGTTGAGAGCCACGCACCGGCAGATCGGAACGGGTGAGGGAGGCGAAGCTGGGGCTGGCTATAGATCGTTGCATGAGTTGCTGCAGCGCTCGCAGCCTCCCCGGTGTAGAGGCGGCTCTGTCCCGAACGAGCGGTTTTCGTTCTCAGATTGCACTCACCCGAGGGACGTGCCGCCTCATACTTCGTGGCCCGGGCGAAGGCGGGTGGGCGGCGCGGAGCTGTTGCGCGTCTCCAGCCCTGGAACTCTCCACCACCCCGCCGCCTTTCCACGCCGGAGATCAGAGGCGGTACGTCCCTCGGGTGAGCGTCCTCTGAACTCCTCACCCAGGGCTCAGGACAGAACCGCCTCTACACCGCGGTCGCTGGCTTGCGCCACTTCGACGCCGTATGCCATCAGTTTCGCAACGCTCTATACTGTGTACTGAGTATTTTCTTCCCGCCTCCACGCGTCCCGCTCGTTTGTTGCTCTCAACTCGAAACTCCCAACTATTCACTTTCAGCGAAGGGGAAGTGCGGCTTGACTCTCCCCGGAGCTTCGCCGACATCACCGCCTTGTCACTCCCTCAGCGGAGAGGCGTGTAACCCTGTCTGTATGTGACGCGCGCTTGCGTCGCACCAGAGTAGCCAACGATCCCTAGCTTTGTCTGAGTCACCCATCCGGTCCCAAACGCTCCCAGTGGTGGAAGCCGCGCCTGCGGCCTCGCCGGCTGCAAAGACGGAGCCAGAATGGACTAAAATCATTGAGCCTCAGCGTGGCCTTTTCCAGATCCCGTGGGGGGAAGTGTGGCGCTACCGGGATCTGATCTGGCTTCTGGCCAAAAGAGATCTGGCCACCTCCTATAAGCAGACAGTCCTCGGCCCCTGGTGGTTCGTGCTGCAGCCGCTGCTGGTGACTGCCGTCTTCTCCTACCTCTTCGGTCGCATGGGCGACTTCGGCACGGATGATATCCCGCACTATCTCTTCTACATGAGCGGGCTGGTCATCTGGGGCTATTTCTCAGAGAGCGTAAACAAGGTTTCCCGTACCTTTGCGGATAACCAGCAGGTTTTCAGCAAAGTTTATTATCCGCGTCTCGTTGCCCCTTTGTCTGTCGCCCTGAAGAACCTGGTCCCGTTCGCGATCCAGTTCGCCATCTTTCTAATAGGTTTGGGCATCTACATGCTCAAGGGCAACCCGTACATCGATCCGAACTGGCTGATCCTGCTCACGCCTTTGGTTATCCTGCAGCTCACGATGCTCGGGATCGGGCTGGGCTGCCTCGTTGCGGCGCTTACCAAACGTTTCCGCGATCTGGTCTTCGGTGTGCAGGTTGGCATGCAGCTCTGGATGTTTGGCAGCGCGATTGTCTTTCCGCTTTCCCGGATCGATGCTGAGTCCCGGTGGATTTTCTTCCTTAATCCGATCGTGCCCATCGTGGAGGTTTTCCGTCTCGCATACCTCGGAGTTTCGCACGTACAGCCTTGGCATATCGTCCTGAGTGCCTCCATTTCCACCCTGGTTCTGCTCGTTGGTGTCGTGATGTTCAACCGCGCCGAACAGACGAGCATGGACACCGCCTGAGCCCATTCCGCCGCTGTTCCATGTCCATCGCGATCCGCGTTGAAAACCTCTCAAAGCGTTACCGTCTCGGCGTTATCGATCGCCAGGCGCTGTGGAACGACATTCGGGAAAAGCTCCGTGGCATTCCCCAGGAGGATGAGAAGACGTTCTGGTCGCTCCGGGATATCTCCTTCGACGTCAAGGAAGGGGAAGTCGTCGGTTTCCTCGGTCATAACGGCGCGGGCAAATCGACGCTGCTGAAGATCATCTCCCAGATCACCACCCCCACCAGCGGGCGGGTGTGTCTGCGTGGTCGTGTGGCTTCGCTGCTGGAGGTCGGCCCCGGGTTCCATGCCGACCTGACTGGGCGCGATAACATCTACATCAATGGCGCCATCCTCGGGATGACCCACCGGGAAGTCTCCTCGAAGCTCGATGAGATCGTCGCGTTCT
>CBINJX010000020.1:0-14508 GCA_966251085.1 uncultured Verrucomicrobiales bacterium | reverse complement strand
CTCCTGCCGTCTGATCGTTTTCCACCTCAGAACCCTTCATGCGCTGGTACTCGCGATAGATGAAGGGAGCATCCACCTCTACACCGAGTGAACGGGTAAAGTTGTACCCGAGAGTCACTTCCGTAACCGAGCCATTGAGGCGCTGATCGAGCCGATTCGTGATCTGTCGCCCGTCCTGCTGGAGCGAACTGGATCGTGTGAACTGGCTGACCACTTCGACATACGCCCCTGTTTCCGTTCGGTTCGGCAGCTGAGTAAAAGGGGTACGGAACAGCTCGCTTCCCTCGCTCGTCATCGAAGCCAGAAAGCATGCCAGTATTACGAGAGGAGTGCAGTTCTTCACCAGCGGGAGCGGGCTTGTAGGGGACACGCCACGCTGCGTCAAGTGAAGCAAATGACGCTTGCACCTTCTCGCATTCCTCTCTGAGAACAGCAGGATGTCATCCCCTTCCCCCACCCGTATCGGTGTTGGTCTTGTCGGTATTGGCGCTATCGGCCGTCTCCATTTTGACTGCTGGCAGAAATCTCCCCATGCCCGTGTCGCGGCGATTGCCTCGCGTGATCCGCGCAAACGGGCCGGGGAATGGGGTGGACAAGAGTTCAACCTCGGCGATCAATCCGCCGAGAAGGTGGATCTGAGCGGTATCGCCACCTACGAAACCCCGGAGCAGCTTTTTGCAGATCCCGATATCCAGATCGTCGATATCTGCACCCCCACCCCACAGCACGCTCCGCTCACGATCGCAGCGCTCCGTGCCGGCAAGCATGTCGTCCTCGAGAAACCGCTGGCCCTGACTTCACGCGAATGCGAGGAAGTGGAGGAGGCCGTGCGCGAAAGCGGTCGGCAGCTCATGGTGGCACATTGCCTCCGGTTCTGGCCTCATTACGTGAAAGCGCATGAGATCGTGAAGAGCGGCGAATACGGGCGTCCATTGTATGCAAAGCTCGAGCGCTCGGGAGGACTCCCCCGATGGAGCGCTGGCGGATGGCTTACAAGCAATCAACAGAGCGGTGGTGTGCTGGACATGCACATTCACGACATCGATGTCGCGCTCTGGTGGTTTGGCCGTCCTCAGGAGGTCCGCACCAGCGGTATTTCCCAAGAGGGCCTTCCTTTGATCCTCGATTCGACCTGGACCTATGAGGCGGGTCCGGTGGTCTCCCTGCATGGAGCCTGGGATCCGAACGGCGGCACTTTCCGTCATGCCTTCCGGCTGGTTCTGGAACGAGCAACGCTCGTGTACGATCTGGCAACTGCGCCGGGCGTGCTGGAGGTTTTCCGCGACGGAAAGCGCGAGGAGATTCCTATGCCCGAGGTATCGGCGCATCAGGAGGAACTCGATGAGTTTGCATCCTGTGTCGCCCAAGGCCGGCCATTTAGCCGCTTTCTTCCACAGGAGAGCCGGCTGGCGGTCGAACTGGGCCTGCTAGAGCTTCAGCAGATCGGATGCGCTCCATAGTCAGAGCCCGATCTTGACGTCGCAAAAACGCGCGGCATTGCTCCCGCTGCGCGCCATATGCCGACGATTCTCAAGACTACCCTGCTCCTTACAATTTCGAATGTCTTCATGACGTTCGCCTGGTATGCCCACCTGCGCGACCTGAAGAGCAAACCATGGATCATCGCCGCGCTGGTGAGTTGGGGCGTGGCGCTCGCGGAGTACATGTTCCAAGTGCCCGCCAACCGGATCGGGCACGCGGCCTTTAGCGTCTCGCAGCTGAAGATTCTTCAGGAGGTGATTTCCCTGTCGGTTTTTGTGCCTTTTGCGGTGATGTACCTTAAGGAACCCGTAAAACTCGATTACCTCTGGGCCGGATGCTGCATGCTCGGAGCGGTGTATTTTATGTTCCGCTCGTAAAGGGAACGAAGGCCCGATGCCCGGCAAGCACGGCATGGCATAGGCACTCCCTTGGCAGGACCCTCGCGCCGCGAGTGCCTTTTCCACGGTGGGCGCGGAATCGCTCTCCACGCGCCCTCCCGGCGGTCGGTGGCGCGACCGCCCTGCCACCGGGAGGGCAGTCGCCAGTCAGTGATCAGTTCCACTCCCGCCATGCTCACCCGCACTGATCTGTCAGTACCCGTCTCTCAACCCTCCCCCCTCAGAGGAGGCCTTTCCACCGCTCGAGCTGCGCTGCTACATTCTGCGGTGAGGGTGCGCCAATGGCCTGACGTGCAGCCATCGACTTCTCGACACGCAGGACATCGTGGACATCCGCCTCGAATGCAGGCGAGAGCGACTGGTAATCTTCCAATGTAAGCTCAGGAAGCTCACATCCGCGCTCAGCGCAGAGGGCCACCGCACGACCGATCACTTCATGAGCCTTACGGAACGGCACCCCATGATTGACCAGGTAATCCGCGAGATCGGTCGCGAGTAGATTCGGGTCGCTTACCGCGGCGGCGCAGTTTTCAGGAAGCACTCGGGTTCCGCGGAGCATGGCCGAGAAGACGGCAAGTGCGGCTTTGATGGTATCCACGGAATCAAATACCGGCTCCTTGTCCTCCTGCATGTCGCGATTGTACGTCATGGGAAGCCCCTTGAGGGTCGTTAGCACGGAGATCAGGTTCCCATAAACACGGCCCGTCTTGCCGCGGGTCAACTCCGCAACGTCAGGGTTCTTCTTCTGGGGCATCAACGAGGAGCCCGTCGTGAAAGCGTCCGAGATGTGGATGAACTTGAACTCACTCGACGCCCAGAGAATCACGTCCTCGCTCAGGCGGGAGAGATGCATTCCCACGAGTGCCAGTGCGGAAAGCAGTTCCACCGCAAAATCGCGATCACTCACGGCGTCCATCGAATTCTGCGAAATGGCAGGAAAACCGAGCAGCGTTGCGACCAGTTCCGGTCGAGCAGAATGGTCGAGCCCGCGATTGCACCCGATCCGAGCGGCATCACGTTGATCCGCTTCCGGGCATCGGCAACCCGCTCGATATCGCGCTGGAACATCTCCACATATGCCAGGAGGTGATGAGCAAAATAGACCGGCTGCGCCCTTTGGAGGTGAGTGTAACCCGGGATGATGACGTCCTGATGCCGAGAAGCGAGATCCACAAGTGCCCGCTGCATCTCCAGCAGCGCCTCCGTAATCATGTCACACTCGGCGCGGAGATAGAGGCGGATATCGAGAGCGACCTGATCATTCCGCGAGCGGGCGGTATGGAGCTTTGCCCCCGGATCACCGATGCGCTGGGTAAGTTCCGCCTCGATGTTCATGTGGATATCTTCCAACTCCACCTTGAACCGGAAACCACCCGTCTCGATCTCCTCCCCGATTTCCCGCAATCCGGAGACAATCTTTTCCCGTTCCTCAGAAGTGATCAACCCTGCCTTCTCCAGCGCGGCGGAGTGCGCGATGGAGCCCTCGATGTCATATCGCCACAAACGCCAGTCGAAGCTGATCGACTCGGAATATGTCTGGAGAAGCTCTGCGGTCTGCTCTTGGAAACGGCCCTTCCACATACGAAGTGTGAAGTTTGGAGATTGAGGTTTTAAGCGGTTGCGGAAATCGCGCAAAGGAGCGCGGGCGCGCACTTAAAACTCAAATCTCCAGCACTTAACACTTCTTTTTGTTCGAGCAGACGCCCTTCGCCTTCAGCTCGTCACAAGTCGCCTCGATCCGGACGATCTTATTGGCCGGAGAGAAACCCAGCCGCTTGGTGATGCAGTTCTCCAAGGTTTCGATGTTCCTGTCCTCGAACTCGACGATCTTATTACAGTCGACGCAGATGAGGTGGTTATGGCTCGGATGCTCGATGTAGTTCGGATCGTAGAACTTATAATCCTTCCCGAAATCCATTTCCCGCAGCAGACCACTCTCCACCAACAGCGGAAGTGTCCGATACACGGTTGCTCGCGAAACGGACGGCTCCAGTTTGCGAGACATTGTGAGCAGTTCTTCAGCCGTGTAATGCTCGGTCGTGCTGAAGGCAGCCTCAATGATGGCATCGCGCTGCGACGTTTTGCGCAGGCCTTTGCCAGCTAGATATTCGTAAATGCGTTCGCGGACGCCGGGATCCATTACATTTAAGTATAGGAGTCACCGCAAGGGAGTCAAACCCCAGCGGGCGATGCGGCCTGAGACGCCGAGGAAGCCCGAGCGCCCAGAGCTCCGCAGTCAGCAATTTGTATCAACTCCACCGTGGCAATAGGTCCGGATTATATCCTCTACGTGGACCGCTACTTATCTCGCAGGAGCAACTCCACAGCCTCCGACAACAGGCCGGCATCTGCCAGAAGATGCGCAGCTTTTTCGCGGAACCATTGCGGCGCCTTCTCCCGGTTTGCCACGGCAAGTACCACCTCACGGGCTCCATCTGGGTTTCCATCCAGACTGCGAGCATGTGCGAGTGCTTGGGCATTGACCACACTTTCGGGGGTCAATCGCCACGTGGACTCCAAACGGCCAATCGGCATGGCTGGTGGCCGGGGCGGATATGATGGCTCTGGAATGGCGGATTCCAGAATGGCCCATGCGCGCTGATCGTCACCATGGAGATGAAGGAGATGAGCCCACTGACGGTACTCGCTCGACCGGCGCTCGGGATGCAGGATCATCCATTGTTCAATCTGCTCCGGAGAACCCCATCCTTTGACCAGCTCATAGAAGGTATCGATCTCCCCCTGCGTCAGTTTTTTTTTGTCAGCCCTCAGTTGCCACCAGCGCTCGAATGCTTCCCTGCCGCGGTCCTGGGAAACCGTCTTTGCATAGACCAGGAGCAACTCGGGATGCCTTTCGGCGTATCCCGCCCAGGTCGCATCGGCTCCGGGCAGACCTTTCGTTTCCAAAATCGCTCTTCCGAAAAGCTCATCTCGCCGGAACCCAGCACGTTCGAGTGCGATCTGCCAATAGTGGAGGGAGTGACCGGGAGCCAAGCTCCGGCAAACCTGTGCAATGCCCATGGGAGTCGCCCATGAGCCGGGTGAAAGCCGCACTGAGGCTTGGAAATGCTGCGACCATTCCTGAGCCATTCGCCCGTGCGTGCGCAATTGCTGTATCCCTATTAAGTAGTGCAGCTTTCCATTCAGCGGAAAATGCCGGAGCATCCGCTCCAATTCGGCTTCTGATACGCCAACCGTCTGCGCCCGGGCCAAGGTTCGCGACAAGGTCGTCGGCGACCAGGCGGGCTGATCATGCAGGAAGGGCCAACCCCAAAATGCCAGGATCCCGAGCGGCAGGAGTGCAATCCTGCGTGACGCAACCAGACGTTCCCCGATCTTGTTGACCGGGCAGACCAGGGCGAGGGCAGCCAGGGCAAATGCTGCAGTGCCCCAGCGATGAGCCGGAACATCGATCAGCGCATGCACCATCAGAGCCGACACTGCAGCCAGAGCGCCAGCCAGAAGAAAGAACGACCCATGCCGTTCAAACATCGAGTGTACGTATTTCCCCCCGCACAGGAGAACGAACGAGAACGCCAGCAGTAGCGGGAAAGCTCCAAATTCAGCGAGCCAAAGCAACCAGCTACTCTCCGGATGCAACACCACCTGGTTATCGAGCGGAATGGTCTGGCGCAGCGGGAACACCGAGGCAAATGCCCCCACCCCATGCCCAAGCAACGGCGCGTCCGTCCAGAGATGGATCGCATCCTTCCAGATGAGAACCCGCGACGCATTTGAGACCTCTCCCGCGTTGGAAGAAAACCGAGCCAACAGCGGACCACCGAATGCAAGCAGGAGCCCCCCGGCTGCGACTAAAATTGAGAGGGCAGCGACCGTCGCTCGTCGGTTCCGGGATTTCACCAGGGTCAAGCCCGTGTAAACACCTGCTCCTGCGAGAAACGCGACGAGTCCTCCACGTGACTGGGTCGCTAGCAACGCTACAAGGGTAACCAGAAGCATTCCCCCCCCCAATGCCAACCCGCCCCATTGGCGCCGCCGTACCAACCATGTCAGGCATCCGCACCCGACTAATGCTCCCATGGCGAGCAATGAGGCTGTATGGTTGCGATTCGGGAATGGGCCAAACCCAAACCACCCCGGAGTAAACCGCATGCCGTAAATCGCTTTTGCGTCGATTCCCTTGGTCGCAAAGCTCACCACAGCAACGACTCCGGCCACGGAAAAAAGAATCCAGGCGATCCAAGCCCGGTTTTCACGTTGAGCGGAAATGGTTCGCACCCAGAGGAACCATAGCAGTCCGAGGGCGCCGGCAATCAACGCATCCACGGCCCGCCCGGGCTCGGGATGATGCGTCCAGGGAAGCGCGATCCCATAGCTCTCCTCGACGGTCGTCCGCCAAGGGGGTAATCCAAACCATTGTGCGGGCGCGAACTCCTTCGCCACCAGGATAACGAGCAGTAAAAGAAATAGCAGGTTCGTTCTTCTGCCCAAGGTGGGGAGCGTCGGCGGCTGAACCAGCAAGGCGAGAACAAAAAAGAGAATCAGCCCGAGTTGGATAAGCCTATCCACCGCGCCAAAGGCGAGCGTGGCCGCAAGCAGCATTACGGCAAAAAGTGCAAGCACTCCCCCTTGCGGGCTCTTGCGCGGCTCGTCAGGTTCCTTCCGCCTTCGCGATCTTCGCCCTGTCACGTCTGCCATTTTTCGCGGGCTCTCGCATAAACCGGCCGGAAACACTCTGCAATCCGCTGCCACTCACGCGGCGTCCCGTCATGCTCGGCCATTCCTGGCGCATAGAGTGTCCAAGGGGTGCTGCCGTTGTATTTGACATGGACTACCACAGATTCTCTACCCCGCTCCGGCTCGACGAACCCCACCCGACGCAGACTATGATTGAAAACTTCCCAGAACTCCTTGGCGTTTTTGCATCGCTCCACTTCCATGGCGAGGAGTTGCGCTTGCAGCAGGGCGTACTGCACGCGCCTTCTTTCGCCGGCCAGGCTATCCATCTTCCGAATCACATCATCCCAATTCCGCAGAAGGTGAAAGTGGCGCAGGACAGCCACTGCGAGGAGGAACAGGACGCCAATCCCAACAGGGAGAGTCCGGCCCTGACTCCAGACAATGCTCAGCCCGAGAAGGCTCAGCACCACGCACATTCCATAGATCCCCATCAGCGTGCGCCGTTTGGAAAAGCCGAGGCGTTCCAACCGGTGGTGGAAATGCTCATCATCGGCATGGAAGAGCGGGAATCCGCGGAATGCCCGGCGGAGAATCGCAAATGCGGTGTCCAATATGGGAAATCCGAGCGCAATGATCGTTACGAGGAGCACCGCGGCGACCGAACCCTTGTTGGAACTTGTCAATGACAAGGCCGCAATCCAGAAGCCGATCAGGTAAGCCCCGCCATCTCCCAAGTAGATCTTTGCCGGGGGGAAATTGTAGACGAGAAATCCTACCAGCGCTCCCGCCATGGTAAAGGCGTACCACGCCACTGGTAGCTGTTCGTTATGCAGGCCGACAATCCCGAGGGTGACCGCCATGAAAACACCGAGTCCACCGGCCAGGCCATCGAAGCCGTCGATCAGATTGACGATGTTCGGTACTGCGATCAGCCAGAATACCGTCACCGGTAGACTCCAGGCCCCAAGTTCCACACTCCATGCGCCACCCGGGTAGTTCACACGGTCGATACTGAGTCCCATCCAGTACACGAGTAGCGCGGTGAGCAACTGCCCGGCCAACTTGACTTTGGCCCCCAATGGCCTGAGGTCGTCGACCAGTCCAATTCCATACATCAGGAGGCTTCCGAGCAGAACAGGAAACCAGAAGGTAGAAAGTTCAGGGCGAATTGCGAGAATGACGATCAGCCCCAGGGACGACGCCAGCATGATCGGCGCACCGCCGAGGCGTGGAATCGCCGTGCTCTGTCTTTTACGGCTTTCGTTAGGCTGATCCAATCCCACACCTGCTTGAGAAAGCCGGATTACCCACGGAGTCGTGAGAAGCGCCACCAGAAATCCGAATAGGCAGAAGAGTACCGAGTAAATCATAACACGGCATTCCCGTCCGTTGGGGTGGAAGTGTCAGAGGATGGCGTCGGTCTCCCGGCGGCAGGTCTCATTCGGATTTGAGACTAGCACACGAAATGCCACCCGAGTCCAGCCCGACGTGAGCATGCCACCTGCTCAAAGCGATGCATCCGCTCCCTTACAAGTTTTTTCAAACACCACCCCGTCACAATGAATCACCTCGACTATATCTCCGGCGCTTGGACCGGCTTCTACAATTACCGGGCCGCCGGCCAGCGCCATAGAACGGATCTGGTCCTCACCTTCGCGAGCGGCATTATAGCAGGTCAGGGGAGCGACCGGGTCGGAGTGTTTGGGATCGCCGGGCACTACGATGCTGAATTAGGGGAGATTCAGTGGACGAAGACCTATTTTGGCGCCCACTCGGTCCGCTACCGCGGATTTGCGGACGGCCGCGCAATTTGGGGAACTTGGAAAATCGGGGACATCGCAAAGGGAGGGTTTCACATCTGGCCATTTGACTTCCGCAAAGGGACAGCTGTGGACGATCATAGGAATGAGGAACAAGCCCCATTCCAACTGCCGGCGAGAGAGAAAAGACGATAAGAATGGGTCACAACGTACGGAGTTCCGCCTCCAGACAACCTTTGCGGCCTTCGCTGAAGGTGAATGGTTGAGGGCAAACCAAAGAGCGGGGCGAATGAGAGCGGGAAGAAAGTGCTCAGTGCTCAGTCTGAGAAGTCAGTAAACAGCCCCAGCATCGCCACACTCACCCGTTCCGATCTGCCGGTGCGCGCCTTCACGCGCCCCGCTCGTTGGATATCGTCAACCATTGGCCGGGACTCAGCCAATCTGCATGCTCAATCCGTCTAAAGGCGGAACTCCGTACAATAAAAGCCTCGTCCACGAGCCCCCTTTCTCGAAGACGAGGATAACAATCCGAGGGAATTCCGGCGAGGCGGTCGCATTTCCACCGGGCTATGTTTCTACTCTGGTAGACTTGTTCGTCCGCTGCTGATCACCCGCCCCCTCCTGTTACCAGCGCTCCACCGGTGCATAGATGACTTCACGCTCAGTATAGGAGTACCGACGGGCATCACGATCCACTGGCACGAAGCGTCGCTCGGGTATAATTACGACACGGCCCCTTTCGTACCGGCCGTATGGATTTGCGATCGTGGCGCCAGGGAAATTGTCAGCGGACTCGGCATCGACATACGCATAAGTATCCGGCCCATTGGGATGATCAATCCGCTTCACGACTCGGTCGGCATATGCCATCGAGCTGAGCACAGCGGAAGCGATCGTGACGGCAGAAAATTTCGAGATCGTTTTCATATTGATAGGAATTTGGATGTGATTGCGGACACGGATTGCCCGCATTGGGTCAAACACCGCGGTGATCCAAAACCCTCAAAGTTTTGAAAGCCTGCACGGGGTCGCATCTCAGCTTCTTGCAAGAGGAGGCCGGATGACGTTATCCGATTCAGACAGCTCCTCCGCTCGAAGCGGAGGAAAGTGGCAGCGGCGTCCCTCCGCTTTGGCACGTAACCGGCGCACAGTCTCACGAGGGACGCAGAAGGGGCAAATCGAGTGGTCGAAACCACAGGAGGAGAGGGAGAACTGATCAACCACCAGGAACCATCAACGGAGAAAGAGAGAAAACCGATGATTCGACATCGGAATTCTACTGATCGAGCGGGAAAACGGATTACGCCAGCGACACGGAGTATTTTTCGAGCGGCGCAATCTTTTCCCGGATCGCTGCAAAGTACCAATGGAGCGGCAAAATGGCCAAATCACCGCCCCGCAAACGTGTCCCTTGTGTTCCCGGTATCTTCTTTTTTTGCGCACGCGGCCGATCGGTAGGCGCCCGCAGCCCGTGATTAACTCCGAAAGCTGTGGCTTTACCACCGAAGGCCCGTGCACCGCCCCTTTTGACATAATCACCGGCTTCCAAACGTGTCTTACCGCCGCATCGAGGTATGGCACCGCCCGCCGCGGCGTTCGCATGGAAGGTTGGGCGCAAACCCTCCAATTCCGCCCTGACGCAGAGGATCTATCGGAATCGTGTAATACCAATTGTGAATGAAGTATTCGCGGATCTGTGCTGGGAAGGTAAGACCAGACGAGCTGCGTAATCTTCAGGAGGCACTTGAAGGAGCGATCAGCAGAGTGGAGCGAGCTTCCAGCTTGCTCAGGGGCAGCTCCCGCAGCTCACCCGTTCGAGGGCACCCTCACCTCGACCACACCCGCTAGGGTAGCCGTGTGTTCCTCGGACCTTAGGTACCACCTTCGCCTGCGCCGCTGATCAGTGGCAGTCCCGCCTCGTCGAGATGAGGCACAGAACCGCATCGGCACAGGTTCGAGGACGCAAAAAATCCACAAGGGATTTTGTCCCGGCTGGTGTACTATCGGTGTATGGAAAACCGTGAGCCTGACGAGGATCTCTCCGGGAAATTGAGCGCGTGGAAAGTCGCTCCGCTTATTCCCCCGGGCTTTCAACGCGAAATCTGGCAACGAATTGCCGCCCGCGAGGCGAGCCGCGAAGATGCGATTTGGCCGGTGCAGGCGCGTCCAGAGGGAGTATCACCATCCGATGCACCATTAGGTTTATCCCCTCGCGAGGATGCCGTCTGACAGGATTCCGGCGCACTGACCGCCGGGGGAAAATACCGCACCCATCGCGTTCGGCGGAGGTAAAGCCAGCTGCCGATTCCAGATTTTGCCGCTGAATCGATGGAACCTGATCCTGATATTGCCCTCATGCAGCGCCTGCGCGAGGGCGAGGACACTGCGCTCAACGAATTGATGCATCGTTGGCAGGAGCCGCTCGTTGCATTCATCTACCGATATACCGGCAGCTACGAAGATGCGATTGACCTGGCGCAGGAGACGTTTGTCCGCGTTTATGAAAGCCGGGAGCGATATGAACCGCGCGGCAAGTTTTCGACATGGCTTTTCACGGTCGCAGCAAATCTGTGCCATAATCACGCCCGCTGGCGTGCACGCCACCCGACGGTCTCCATCTATGCTCCGGCGGATGGCTCTGGGGGCGTCCCACTCGAAGAAACTCTCCGTGCGCAGGGTGACACTCCGGCAGACACCGCCGAGCGCGACGACTTAGCGAGTGCCGTCCGCGAGTTTGTCCAGCAGCTCCCGCATGATCTGAAAACGGCTCTCCTACTCTTTGAGTATCACGAACTTTCCCACGTCCAGATCGCCGACGTCCTAAACTGCACGCCCAAAGCCGTTGAGACTCGACTCTACCGGGCGCGAAACCTCCTCCGGAAGGATCTCGCGCCGTGGCGACTGTAGGTGAGTAGTTGAGAGCAACCAACGAGCGGGGCGTGTGTAGGCGTGTAGAAAGTCCAGGACGCCGGGGACGGCGTCGCTCCGGAGGGCGGTCGTCCTCGACCGCTCAAACCTCCCGATCCGCCGGTGCGCAGCTCTCAACTCGATACTCTCAACTATTCACTTTCAGAGAAGCCGCGCACTGGGAGATAGGAGCGGGTGAACGTAACCAGGCGGGAACGGGTTACTGATTGCCGACTTCTTTCTTCGCGCCCGCTTTCAGTAGCCTCACGTTTGCTGGCGGCACCTTCAGCTTTGTACCATCCGAGAACGTCACGTCCAGAGGCTTGGCCCCAAGATTCCATGCTACGTAGCTCCGACCGGAATCGTTCTTGAAAACTGCATACGCTGTGGCGTCCGCGGTCACGGTTCGATCGACCCGGCCGAGTGCCTTCAACGTATGCAGCCAATGGTAGAGATTGGTCCGGCTGTTGCCCGCCTCAATCTCGACGGTGCCCGTCTGCTCTGCTGCAAGCTGCTGCGCGAGTGCATCTGCCGGGTCCGACAGTGCACGGTACATCCGCATGATGTCCGGCCACGCATCCCAGTTGCTCCCCTCTCCTTTCGGTGAGGCCTCTCCCTTCTTTTCCGCCTTCTTTTTGTCATCGGCAAGGTTCTCGGAAAGCAGGGAGCGATAGTTCTTTTCGCAATACTCCGGCCAGCGCCCGAGGTAGAGTGACGCTCCCGTGATGGGTAGCCAGTTGATTCCGTGGATACTCTCCGGATTGGCGCTGAACCACGTACTGTGAACGCCTTTGCCTCCCCACACCATGGTCACTACAGGGTGCTCGTATCCTGTCGGGAAATTATCTCCGTGAACGTTGAACCAGTTCTCCTCTATCGCGTGTAGTTCTGTCGTATAGAGCCAAATCCCCAAATCACGGAGGGCGCGATCTCCCGTGGCCTCCCCGAGGAGCGCCACCCCCGCCCAGGCGTTCATTGCTTCGCTTGAAGATTCATTGTTGTTTCCGTCTCCAAAGCGCGCATGGCCGCTGGCCCAAGTGTGGCCCGCATACGGGTCGAAAGTTCGGAGAAATGGAAAGAGCGGATCGTTCCGATCCGGGCTCGCGATATCACGAACGAGCAGGTGCAGCATGCTCCCCCATTGCTTCTCGCTCGCCCATGCTGGGTCCCGGCGCGCAATTTCCGCAGCTGCGCGGAGGAAGTAGCCGTAGTGGAAATGGTGATCGTTCAGTTGATCGTCGCTCCCGAAACTTGCCGGATAGCCGATGAGTGTTCCCCATTGCGGTTCGTAAGCGAACACGCCTTTCTGCTTCGTCTTGACTGCGGAAAACCATCCCTCCAGCCGCTTTGCAAGGCGTGTGTGCAGTCGCTCCGCCTCGGCCTCGAGACCGTATGCGTCAGCAATCCCGATCAGTGTTGCAAGACGCCCGAGCTGTTTTCCTTCCCAATAGGTATCGCCAAAGTCTCCCCACTCCTTGGCAGCGTCTTCCTTCAGCAGAGCCACGATCTTTTTCTTTGCTAAAGCCCCCGTATCCGGAAGCACAGGCAGGATCCCCGGGAAGGTCATCTTTGTGGCAAACCCCTCCCCCGCTCCGAGCCTCATCGGCCCTCGCACGCTGGCGTATTGGGTTCCAAGCAGCGGCGTTGTTGTGTTGCGCCACTGGTGCGGATAGAGGGCGAAAAGCGTCCCCTTTTGTCCGCCCTCCATAGCCTCCGTGGTGTACCGGAACTGCGTCGTCACGACTGCGCTCGCAGGATCAAATCTCCAGCTGACCTCGGTGCCTGTAACATGGGAGTGCGCGTACTTGGAAAACAGAGCGAGAGTTTCGGGCCTGTCATCGGGCAGCACCGCCACGGACAAGTACGTTTTGTCGGTAATGCAATCCCACTGTGCAGTGGAAAGCCCCTGCCAGCGCGAGCCGGTAGGAGCAAAAACTCCGTAGTTCTTACCGGCAAATGTAACTCCGAGGATCGAGCTCTCCGTATCGCCGGACCAGACCCGCGGCGCGCTCGCAAAGCGGAGTCGCGGTGCGCCGCCTTCATAGCGGGCAAAAACGAACGGTGAACCGTGCCCGTAGCTAACGCGCAGTTTCGCAGCCGCATCGGCAAAAAGAACGGTAATGAACCAGTCGCTAGCCTCCTCGATAACGGGCGCCGGAAAGTTCCCGCTCGCAGAGTGACCGATCACGGCATCCTCATTTCCTCCGGGAATCATCCCGAAAATGTCATTCTTGGTGCCCTGAACTTTTGGCAGAGCGATGCGCAACCCGGACGGCTCGGGCTTCACCGCCAGCGGATGTGGGAACTGGGCGAAGCTTTTGTCGCTCCATGCGATCGCACTCCACCAGTCATTCGTCGGCATGGGTCCTCGCATCGACTCGGCTCGACGAGGCGGGGAATCAGGTCCTTTTAAACCATTCGGGAGGCCTTGCAGGTAAGATCCCGCGCCTGCGCTAACTACGTCATCGGCAAACGCAATACCGGACGAGAACGAGCAGGAATGAAAGGGGGTGTCGAAACATAGCCACTCCTATTATCACCGATGCACCGGGACGTTAGCACTTCCTTGCGGATCAAAGACCGAGGATGTCCAGCGAGACGATACATTTCGCACAAGAAGGAAATCGCCTTTTACCGCATGAAAACCTCCGCTGCTATGAGCCACCATTCAGGAGAACACGATGTTGAATCCTGGGCGGAGAGCCTCGGTCGCTTTGGCCTTGCTGCACGCGGAGTGGTGTATCTCGTGCTGGGTTTCCTTGCAGCGAAGGCAGGTTTCTGGACGGGAGGAAAAGTGACAGATCAACAGGGAGCGATCCGCGAGATTGGACAATCTCCGTTCGGAACCGTGATGCTGTGGATCATTGGTCTGGGACTGGTGGGCTTTGTCCTCTGGAGGTTCGCGGAAGCCTTCATGGATCTCGATCACTACGGCCGAGATGCAAAAGGAATGATGAAGCGCACGGCAGCTGTCGTGAGTGGCCTGGCGTATGGAAGCTTGAGCATTTCCGCACTGAGCCTTGCCATCGGAAGCTCTGCCCAGAGCGGAAGTGGAGGCTCAATGGAATCCCGTACTGCATGGCTCTTGTCTCAACCCTTTGGGCGCTGGCTGGTTGGCATCGTGGCGGTCATCATTTTCGCCGTCGCTCTATTTCAATTCTTTCAGGCATTCACTTGCAGCTTCTGCAAACGCCTCCGGAGCGGTGATTTGAGCCCTGAGCAGGAGAAGTGGAGTCGTCGGGCCGGACGTATCGGACATGCGGCGCGAGGAATCGCCTTTACGCTCATCTCCTGGTTCTTCCTGAAAGCCGCGATGCAGT
>CBINJX010000019.1:0-14516 GCA_966251085.1 uncultured Verrucomicrobiales bacterium | reverse complement strand
GAGCGCAAGACGTGAAACGGAGCGTGGTTCCTGGTACCTCACGATTGCACTCGCCTGTCCCTCCGACGGAGGCAATGTCAAACCGCTCTCCGGATTGTCATCCACCGCCTTTTGCCACGCTGTAAATCCCTCAGCCGCGGCGGCTTGAGAAATAACGCTATCGGCGTAGAGGCCAGCGATATTCAGGGTAGTGCTCTCGTTGACATACGGCCCGAGTACCGCCTTGCTGTCGATGGCTTGCTCGCGTTTCTGGAGGTCGTACGCCACGGCGGGTTTGTCGCCGTAAATGAAAATGCTGTAGAGCGGTCCCGGATCCGCGGCGTTGGTTTCGATGAGGAGGTACTTCGCGACGCGGTTGAAGGGGCGATTCAGCTTCTGCTCATTTACCTTCTCGATCGGGATCTCCCGAGCCACGGAGGTCCATGACTTCGCGCCAGGAGGCGCAGGGTCATCGCCCGCGTAGAGGCTGATCGTGCCCTGGGATGGGCGGGTGGAGAGGCTGAAATTGGTCAGCAGTTCGGCTTGCGGGAGCACAACCAGGTAATACTGCTTGCCGGAAAGAACGGGCCAACCGGTGGTAATATCATCATCCAGCCACGCTGCCGCAGCCTCTGTCGGGATGTACGTCCGGGTCTCCGGATTGTACTTGAATAGGTTTGCGCCAAGGTGTTGCCGTGCAAAATTCTTTGGATAGATTTGCAGTTGACCGGCCTCTTTGACCTCAGCGAGAGCGACCGCGGAGCAGGCGATCGTGAGGAGCGACACAAGCGTGTTGGTCTTCATTCAATATTTTTCCTAACGTATTTTTTCTGGGTTGAGAACCACATTTTCCTAACACGCGGCACGTACGGTGCAGTTGCAAATCTGCAATGAATTCGGAAAATCGGTACGTTACGGAACCGAATTCGCCGGTAATTGAAGAAATGGTCTGGCATCACGGCGCGGATTTTGCGTTGGCAAGTTCGCGGACCACTTGTACTGAGTGCGGAGCGGCCCGACCAACTCCTCAGGGGCAAGCCGTTCTTGCAGTAGTTTGTCACTATCGAACTGACCACCCCTGTAACCACGTGAAAGCTCAAGAACCCTCTTCAACCGCGACAAAGTCTGAATCTAAAGGGGCTGCGCCTGACGGCTTCCATGTGGGGCAAAAGCTCGGCGGGGTGTATGTGCTTCGAAAAGAGATGGTGGATGAGGAGCAGAGGAGATGGCTCGCTTTTGACGAAGTGCTCGGCAAAGAGGTGTCGCTTTACTTTCTTTCGGATGACGTGCGGCGTGATGCGCGAGCGATGGGTGAGCTTCGACAGGAGGTAAAGCGGAATCGGCAGTTGATTCACCCGAACATCCTGCGGATCTATGACCTGGTCGAAGAAAAGGACTGGGCGGCGATTTCCATGGATTCGTTCGATGGTCGCTCCCTGGCAGCGATGCTGAAGGATCGGCCGGGTAATTTTTTTGAACCGGCGGATATAAAGCCGTGGATCCATCAGCTTTGCCAGACATTGGGGGATGTTCATAAGATTCAGGTGATCCATCGGAATGTTGCCCCTGAGAACCTTCTGCTGGACAAAAACGGAAAGCTGCTTCTGGCGAATTTCGGTATAGCTCGGGTGATCGAGGACGCCAAAGGTAGGCTGAATAAGGGTGAACCGGAGAAGAACCTCGCTTATCTGAGCCCGCAACAGCTTGACGGCGAACCTGCAACGCCCGCTGACGACCTCTACTCTGCCGGCGTTTCTATCTACACATTGCTCACAGGCGTGCCTCCCTTCAGCGGCACAGAGCTGATGCCGAAGATCCGTAAGGCTTCTCCAGGCCTGATGATGGAGCAACGTGCACAGCTCGAAAAGCGGGGCGGGACCATTCTGCCTTCATGGGAAACGGCGGTGGCACAGTGCCTTGCAAAGCAGCCGGCAGATCGCCCCCGAAGCATGTATGAGCTGGCGTCGAAGCTCGGTCTATCCGGGAAGCCTGTGGAGAATCCGTCAGCCAACGGCGCGATCGCTGTCTCTGCTGCGCCTTCTCCCATGGGGAAGGACTTGGCGCCTGAGGGTAAATCTGTCGCTACGTCCCAGGGTCGGGTGGAATTGCCGCCCAAGGCCAGTCCTGCAGCTGCAAAAGGTCCCGCCACAGCGGCGAATGCAATGGGAGCGGTAAAGAATGAGTCCGGGGTTCGAAAGACGGCGAGCTCAATCGTCGCGAAGCCGGAGCCGGTTGTGGCCGTGCTGAAGGATAGTCCGGCAGCAGTGATGCCCTCTAAATCGGGAGGCGAAGGAAACGGTGTTCCTGAACTCTATTCATCCCGCCATTCACGCCGTCCGGGCTCTCGATTGGCACCGCTGGTTGCTGCTATTGTGGTGATCGCGGCGCTTGGGGCGGGTGTATACTATTTCCTACGCCCCGGCACTCTAAGCCCAACATCCTCGTCGAATCAGGCTGTTGAGGCAGTGGACATGGATTCGACGACGCCACCGGGGTCTGCGTCAGCGACTAGTGGGGAAAATGTGGATCGTTCCGAAATGCTGGCGTCCGATGCGGTCGCGCTGACGGAACTGCCTTCCGAGCCTTTGTCTCCAGGGGATGTAGAAAAAGGTTTCAATGATCCGCTGACGCTCGAGAGTGGCGTTACGGTTCAGAATGGTGGGGGAGATGGTCTTGCGCTGGCGCCTGGAGGGACTTCTCAGCAACCTGAGCCAACCGGTGATCAAGGAAACGGTACGATTCCGCCAGCGAATGAATCTTCCACGGCTCTGGCACTGGCATCTGCTGAACTCGAACCACTCCCTCCAGTGGATAACCTGGTGCCCGCGAATCCTGCACTCGCCAAGGATCCTGGAGTCGCCGAAAAACTAGCAGCGGCTACGAAGGCTCGGCAATCAGCGGAGGCTGCCGATAAGACCGCACGGGAGGTGCGCGAGAAATTTCAGAAAGCACAGGCGGCAGCCACGGAGGCGCAGCGTATTCTCGACGAAAAAGCAAAGGAACTCGCTCCGGAGTTACAGGGCATCGAGGCAATTGCTACAGAACGCAATAAGCGTGAGGAAGAGATGAAGACGGCGGAACTTGCCGCCGAACAGGCACGTCAGGTCGCCGAGGAGAGCAAGAAGGCTTTTGCGGAATTTGAGGCGCAGAACCAGGGGAAGCTCGCGGCGAGTAATAAGCTGACTTCCGAGTTGGATGCTTTGAAGAAGAGCGCAACCGAGAAGCAATCGGCTGCGGATGAGGCTGCGAAAGCTGCAGTTGCGGCGCTCGAAACGCGCCAACAGGAAATTGCTGCCCTGAAGCGCACACAGGAAGAGGCGGCTCAGGCCCTTGCAGCGGCTGAAAAGGTAGCCGACAGCGAGTCTCGCAAGATGGAAGAGCAGCGGGAGCAGCAGCGGCTGCAAATCGAGAAGGAAATTGAGGAGATGAAGCGCGTGTTCGAGGAAAAGATGCGCACGCTTGACGCTCTCAAGGGCGCATCGTCAGCTTCTGCGCAAACGGTGCTTCAGGCTCTGGCTGTGGGCGAGGGGGCTGATGGTTCCAAGAATTCGGCCGGCACAGATAGTGCGTTAATTCCCGCTTCGGCAACGACTTCGGCTCAGTCTCCGACTGCCGCGCTGCTTGCGCCGAAGTCGAATGAGCCTGCATCGGGGACGGCGCTGGCGACTGAGGTCAACAGTCTCGGAATGAGGTTTGCACCGGTTGGCGATCTCATGTTTTCGGTGTGGCTGACCCGAGTGAAAGATTTCGCGATCTTTGCGGAGGAAACGAAGTTGAAGTCTACGGGATGGCGAACTCCCGGCTTCCGCCAGAGTCCTGATCATCCGGTGGTGAATGTCTCGTGGAACGAAGCGGTGAGCTTCTGTAAATGGCTGACAGAGCGCGAGCGGCGCAAAGGGGCTCTTCCGGCCGGGTATGTCTATCGGCTCCCCACGGATCTGGAGTGGAGCAAGGCAGTTGGCCTTTCAGGTGAGGAAGGGAAAACTCCAGAGGCTCGGGACATCGGGGTGCTCGACATCTTTCCGTGGGGAACCCAGTGGCCCCCGCCGAAGAATGCCGGAAACTACACGGGAGAGGAGACGGGTTCCGACGTGGCAATTCAGGGCTACGATGATGGATACGCCTGGACATCACCGGTTGGAGCATTTCCTGCCAATCAATTTGGACTCTACGACATGGGTGGGAATGTCTGGCAGTGGTGCATGGACGCCTGGAACGGCCAATCCAAAGCAAAAGTTCTCCGAGGAGCGTCATGGTATAATGGAGCGGTGAAGCTCAGTCTTCTTTCGTCCTGCCGAGTACCGGCAAACCCTGATAGGGCTACGGACAATTATGGATTCCGGGTCGTGCGCGCACCTGATGCCGGAGGTGCGATTAAGCGGTAGTTCCGCGGTGCCTATCACTAGCATTTGACCAATGTTAGGATTGCCGTTGCCATTCATCAGGCATTCGGAAACGATACGCACCAAACCCACCTACCCAATGAGAACACCACTCGGTCGGATCATGTCCCTTGCTGGCGCGGCGGTTGCTGTCGCACCAATGAGCGTACAGGCTCAGGATTACTTCAGAGATCTCGGCACCTCGCGATCCTCTGGCGGAATAGGGCCTGTTGAGCCGTCTGAATATAGCTACCGCGATGCTTCACCCAGCGGGCTTGCCTCCCTCGATCCCGAGGCAGAGGCGCGGGAGGAGGATGAATACAACTTTGCGTTAGGTCCCGTTCGTTTCAGGTTGGCGGTCGGGTTCGGTGTCGAATTCAACGATAATATCACCTACGCAGATGATGACCGCGAATCGGATGTCATCCTGCGTCCTTCGCTGGATCTGGAGGCGGCGTGGCGCCTGAGTGAATTGAATACTCTGCGGTTCTCGCTCGGAGCGAGCTATGCGAAGTATCTGAAACATTCTGAATACGATACCGACGGCATTTTGCTGTCGCCCAACTCGGAGCTTGCGTACACCTTCGGTTTGGGGCCGGTGATGTTTACCGTTCGGGACCGCTTCAGCTATCAGGAGGATCCTTATGATATTGCAGTGCTGAGCAATGTGGCTCAGTACCGCCGGTTCGAGAATCAAATCGGGGTCCAGGCGGTGTACGAAGCGAGTTCGTCACTAACGGTGACTGGCGGTTATGACCACTACAACTTGTGGACGCGCGACGAGGTTTTTGCGGATCAGGATCGCTCGATCGATACGGTTTTTCTGAAGCCGACGTACGCCATCACCCCAACAATCGAAGTCGGCCTGTCCACGTCCTATAGCTACATCAACTTCGACAGTGATGATCGTGGCGATGGACACAGCTTCCTCATTGGACCTTCGCTTGCGTGGCAAGTAACCGAGAATACGAACCTGTACGTGGAGGTCGGATTCCAGCAGGTCAGCTTTCAGGGTGATTCAGATAATTCGGACTTTATAGATTCAGTTGCGGACGAGCTGGATCTGGATAGAGAACAGCGGGAGAGTCTGAGAGGCACGGCAGGGGAAGACGAGGACTCCAGCTCCTACTACATTCGTTTCGAGATCAACAACCGCCCTTCAGATGTTTTCCAACACCGCCTCTCTGCTTCGAAGACCACGGAGGTTGGGGTCTTCTCGAGCTACTACGACATCTATCACGTCGAATATAGCGCCGACTATCGCGGGATTCGAAACGTTCAGTTGGTCCCGACCGTATTCTACGAGTACTATGAAACCTCCGGAGGAATTGGGGAGGAAGCCCACCGGTGGGGGGCAGCGCTCGGTGCCCGTTATGTCGTGACGAATTCCTTCACCCTTGGGCTCGATTACCGTTTTCTCAGCAAAGATTCGAACGTTGAAGGTGCCGATTACTACCAGAACCTCGTCTTTGTCAGCGCGTACTATAAATTCTAACCTCCACCCCAATGGCCTATGCCTGAACGTCTGATCCGTTGTTTATTCGGGAGCGCTTTGCTTCTTGCGCTGATCACAACGGGAATAGCTCAGGGGGTGGTGCCTCGTGCAGAGCCGGTAAATCCCGGAGGCGGAGCAGGGGGGGACGGTGGGGCATCCACGCTCATCGATCCCTCGCGGAAATTGCAGCCCGGTGACCAGGTTTCACTGGTTATTGTGGAGGATAACGACCCGGCACCGATGCTGAGAGCAATCAGCGCGGCAGGGGAGTTGGACATTTCTCCGCTCGGGCGCGTAAAGGTTGCCGGTCTCGATTCGGCGCAGGCTGCTGCGGCGATCAAGCGTTTCCTCGAAGCGGATTTTTATTACAAAGCGACGGTGCGCCTATCGGTGGAGCGCGTGAACGTAGCCGCCTCCATGGGAACTGTTTATCTCTCGGGTGAAGTGGCTGGAGTGGGAGCGCAGCCGATCTATGCGGGCCGTCAATTGATGCTCAGTCAGGCGATTCTCAATGCGGGAGGATTCAAGAGGTTTGCGGACTCCCGCAAAGTGAAGGTGACCCGTGATGAGCGAGGGGCTCCCCGTACTTATACCGTCGATGTGAAGCAGGTGATCGAGCGGGGACGCACCGATTTGGATATGGAATTGAAGGACGGCGACCGGGTTTTCATACCTGAAGCATTTTTCAAACACTGATTGATGGACTCCAACCACCCCCGGCCAACTTCGCGGAATTTCTTCGGCAGTCTGGAGGTTAAGCTTTACCGCTTCAGGACTTTAATTGCACGGCAATGGTGGATTCTCGCTCTCACGATTGCTTTCGGTCTGGCGTTTCAAGGCTGGAAGCTTTCCAAAAAGGAACACCTGTTCGAATCGACAAGTCAGCTGAGCGGCCGTGAGGAGCTGAACATTCAGGAGGTTCAGAAGTTCCGTTCACAGGATGAAAACTTCGTCGGGCTAACGCTCAACATGCTCCGTAGTCCTGCGGTACTCGAGCGGGCAAAGCAGCGGGTGCAGTTGGAATCGCCGGAACTCACGGGGCCGATGCCTGAGATTACCACGAGTACGATTCCCAGGACTCCGATTTTCGTCGTCACTGGCACCGGTACAAATGGTGAGTACACTCGGGCTTTTGTGGATGCTGTGGTGAAAGAGTTCCGGGCACTCAAGCAGGAACAGCGGGAGACGACGTTGGGGCAATACTCGACCGGACTTAACGAACAGGCGGAGAATCTCCGGCGAGATCTGAAGCAGCAGCAGGCGGAACTTCAGGCATTTGTCACCAAGAACAACATGCCGTTCTGGACGGAGCAGGCACGGCAGTCCGCTGAATTTCTTTCGGGATTGAAAACCCGTCAGGCACAGCTCCAGACGGAGTTACAGCGGTTGGAACAGTTGACTCCCGATCAGCTTCTCGTTTCCCCGCCGGTCGCAAGCATGCCACAGCAGGGGAGCGATGCGGGGGTGGCATCTCGTGGTCAGGACCCAAACTTTGCCACGGAACTTTACCAGCAGTACCTGCAGACGACACAGCAGCTAATCCAGCGGCAGGCGGAAATGGAAGAGCGCAGCCGGGTGTGGAAACCGAAACACCCAAGGTTCCAAGCAATTCAGGCGGATGTAGAGCGATTGGAACGCCTGCTGTCGGTCATCAAGGAACAGAACCGGAGCGCTACCGATGCGCGCAAGGTGGCGCTCACAGGAGAGCTGAAGAGCCTAGATGCCAGTATCGAATCTTGGAATCAGAAGGTAATGGAGGCAAATGCGAAGGATGCGGAGTACAAGGCGCTCGAAGCGAATATTGCACGTACTTCGAACCTCCTGGAGAAGCTCTGGGCCAATGCTGCTACGGTGAGCACGGGCCCCATTTTGGATTCATGGCATGTGGTACAAACCGCGACACCTCCAGTGGAGGTGCCCAAGGGAACTGTGAAACATCTGGTAACCGGTTTCCTCGGTGGCCTGATCGTTGGGCTTGGGGTTCTTGTTCTTCTGGATCGCGCAGACGATCGAGTTGCGTCCTCTTCCGAAGTTCTGACTCATTTTACCGAGCCGGTTTTAGGGCAGATTCCCAATGTAGCAGAGACGCGTGGTGAATCAGGCTTGCCTCTTCTGCAAACGGACGACGAGCGGTACACATACGCTGAAGCATTCCGGAGTTTGCGATCATCGCTTATCTTCATGCCCAATCAGACGGAGCTGAAGACGCTGCTCGTAACGAGTGCGATTCCCAACGAAGGAAAATCGACCATCGCCAGCAATCTGGCGATTACCATGGCAGCAGCAGGCGCTCGGACACTCCTTGTGGATGCGGATATGCGCCGCGGTGATTTGGCTTCGCTTTTTGACACCGATGGACGGACCGGCCTCTCAAATGTGCTTCGCGGGGAGATCGCGTGGGATCTCGCTGCCCAGGAGACCCAGTATCCGAAACTGACGCTGTTGGCGCGTGGTCCGGTTACAAACCAGACTGGGGAACTTCTTCTCGCGCCAATGCTGGAGACGCTGTTCGACGAAATGCGCGTCCAGTACGATGTGATCATCTTCAATACTGCGCCAATTCTGGCAACGGATGATACCCCGACGCTGGCACCGCACTTTGATGGCTCACTGATGGTGATGCGTGCCCAGTTTACCTCATCGAAGCTCACCCATAACGCGCTGAATATCCTCTATCAGCGGCAGGTGAACGTACTTGGATTGGTTCTGAACTGCATCGATACCGAAATGCCGGATTACTACTACTACCGCTATCCGAAGTACTACGCGGCGTAGAGGGTGATGGGCTCTCGGAGGCTCTGAGGTATCAAAGTCCTGCGTAGAGACTGCGATATCTGGGGCCGAGTTTGGACCAGGAGAAGGTCGCGTGAGCCCAGGAAGCGATTTCCTTCCGGCTCTCGGGGGAGCGGCGCGGGGCGGCGAAAAAGGTGGTTAGTGATTCCTTGAGGCTATCGACCGTGGGATCGGCAATGAGTCCGCGGTCTGCCGTGAGATATTCCACCCATGGTGTCGTGCGGGTGGTCAGCACCGGCGTGCCCACCTGAAGTGCTTCCAATACGGCCAAGCCAAAATTTTCGGAGTGGGTTGGAAGGCAGAAGAGATCAGCGCCTTGGAAATAATCCCAGCGTTCCTCTCCCCAGATCTCGCCCATCCAATCAATCTTTGGCAACTGCGCTGCATTCTCGCGCGCAAAGCGTTTCAGGGAATCGACATAGCGGGCATCACCTCCGCCAACTACGACAAGGCGCAGATTACTGGGGAGAGGCATTCCACGGAGAGCCTTGAGCAGGAGATCCAATCCTTTCTTAACGTGGATGCGGGATAGGAACAGCAGGACCAATTCATCGCGCTTCCAGTTCAGTCTTGTCCTGGCAGCATTGTAGTCTGGTCCGAAGAAATCGGTCATTCCAAGTGGAAGCATCTCGACTCGTTGATCGGGAAGCAGCCTCCGGATTCTTGCCGCTTCGCTCTCCGCAGTTGCCAAAATGCAGGAAGCGTTCCTTAGAAAACGACGTTCAATCAGAAAATAGTACGGCCACTTTTTCCACGCTGTGTGTCGCCAAGCCCATGGTTCGAGCATGCCGTGAGGTGACACCACATAGGGGACTCCGCTCGTTACACACTGAGCGGCCAGACGAGGATAACGTGGCTGCCAGAGACCATGAAAGTGTACCGCTCGCATGCTCGTGAGGGAGCCATTCTCCGGCACCGAATCATAGACCTCCTCGCCAATAATCATCATTACGTGCCTCAGAGCCGAAATCGCGGCTTCCAGCCCACCAATGCGTTGCGCGGGTGGAGGCTCTTGGAACAGAATCTTCACGCGTTTCGCCGCTGGGTGAACTGGTAGAGCATCTCGTAACTTTCAGCCATCTTTGCAAAGGAGAACTCCGCCTCTGCCAGACGGCGTCCCGCCGAGCCGACCTGGCGCAGCCGCGTGCGGTCGCGCAGTGTCAGGATCTGTTCCTCGCTATTATCAAAGGAGATTGCCTTGCCGCTGCTGAGAAACGGCATCTCAGCAAAGAGATTTGGAGTCAGCATTACCGGCAGCGCAGCTGATAGTGCCTCCAGCAACGCAAGCGGCAGCCCTTCATATTCCGCTACGTGCAGAAAGAGGTCCGCCGAGAAGAGAAAAGGCTGCACATCGAGCTGCCATGGGAGGCGGCGAATAATATGCGCCATATTATTCTCTTCGACCCAGCGATCCCATTCCGGGGTCAATGCACCGTCGCCGATCCAGATAAACCGCGCCTCCGGAAGTGTCCGATGAATTCGCTGCGCGGTCTCGAGAAAAAGCAGCGGGCGTTTTTGCGGAACCATTCGTCCCACGGCCAGGAACACCAGCTCTTTCTCGGTAAAGCCGAGTTCTTCACGCTTCGCCACACGTACTGACTCCCGCTGGTACAGATCGTAGAGCGGCACCCCATTCGGGATCATTCGTACCCGGGGAGTCGGCCCTATAAACTCCAGCAGGTCGCGGCGACGGCTTTCCAAAACCGCTACAAGAAGCCCCGGATACGCTTTGAGCGCACGCCTCGCGACGAAATCCCGGATCCCCGCCATTTTGGCACGAAGATATTTAGCGCTCTGGGTAAGGTGGATCGTGCAGAGGTTGGGAATTCCCGAAAGCCGCGCGGCGCGTAGCAGATCAAGCCCATCCTCCAGGTTTTGCTTGTTGATGTGGATCAAATCCGCGCCCGATCGCCGCCACTCCAGCGCGACTCGTCCGGAACTCCAGTAGTTCAGTTGGCCCGCGATCGACCGGCCCCGGCTGTCGTAAGTATTCCGATACGACGATCGGAGGACCGAGCCAAAAGCCGAGAAGCTGTTGGCCAACTCATCCATTCGGGGGTGAGCCGATGCCCAGAGCGTCACCTCGTGACTCCGCTGAGCGAGCGCGCGTCCGAGATAGAGCAAATAGAGCTCGCCGCCACCGCGTGATCCGGAACTGCTGCTAGCGAGGATTAGCTTCATGCGGACATCACGCATTGCAATGCACTCACCCATTTTTCGGCACCGGCCGAAGGCACCATCGTCGAGGCCTTCTCGAGCGAAGCTCTCCCCCACGTTTCAATCAAATCAGGCGCATCGAGTAAGCGACGCATACACATTGCAAGAGCATCAGCGGAATTTGGCGGAAACTTTAGCCCGTTTCCCTCTGGTTCGACTAGATCAAAGCCAGCGCCAACCATTTCAGAACAAAGAACAGGGAGTCCTGCTCCGAGCGCCTGGTTCACCACCACCCCCCAACCGTCATAGCGGCTCGGCAGCACGAAAACATCCGCCTGCGCAAAATAGTCCGGCAGCGCCTCGGGCGCTTGGAATCCGGCATATCGGATCCGCCGCTGAACGTCGTCTGGCAAACCCTGCAGCATTTCCGGCAGTTCGGCTTCCCGGCCCACCAGCAGGAGTTCCGCACGGGTGTCCAGTTGCCTGAAGGCGTCCAGCAGAACATCGACTCCCTTGCGGGCGATCATCTGACCGCAAAACAGGAAGGTCACGCGAGTGGGATCGCGAGGCTTTCGCTGTCTTCTCCTGAATGCGCTCAGATCGCAATGATATGGAATGTTGAACATCCTCGGCTTCGTAAAACGTTCACCATAATCGTTTTCCGCCCACCGCCCGATTGCCGCAATTCCCGCAGCCCGGTTCAGCGGAGCACTCAAAACGCGATGCAGCTTGCCTCCGTTTCCGAGTCGTTCACCCCAGAACATCCAATTTTTCCCCCGCAGAGGACCACGCATGAGCCACTGTGCGGTGAGGGACATAAGAGTGTTCAGAACAACCACATCAAAGGAACCAAGCGGCGGAAGTGACCAGTTCACATGCACCCGGGCACTACCCAGTGGAAACCAGAAACCCGGCAGCCGCCGTTCATACGGGGCCAGAGCCTTCTCCGGCCAGGGAGAATCCGGTGCGGCATCCTCCAGGTATAAGACACTCAGATCCACCTCGGGCCGTTCCGCTAGCGCCCGAAAGAGGTCTCGCTGATACGGGGAAGGGACAACCGAGATAAAGGCTGCGCGAATCCGGCTCATCTTCTGGGAAATCCGGCGCCTGGGCTTCGAGGTTGAGGTCCCGGATTGTGCCGCCGGCCCCGGAGTTGTTGCACAAGGTATGAGCCGATCACGAGAGCGGCAATGGTCGGCAACAGGGCCGTAGTGAAGACAAACAGGCTTCGCATCGAAATCACTGCGGCGAAAAAGCCCGAGGCATAGATCAGAATGCCGAGTTCTGACTTCCGCGGAGAGACGAGGAAACTCCACCAGCCAGTCATTGCTCCGAAGAGCAGCCCCGTGCCGAGCACGGCGAGGAATCCGCCCGCCATGAAGGCCTCTCCGACAAAACTGGCGGCAATGGTCAGTCCTTCGACACCGAGTGTTTCTTCAATGGAGGTACTCAAACCCTCCGGTTTTCCGGGCCAGATCGCACGGGGAATCGGCCGTACGATCGCATTAAACGGGATCTCCAGTCCGAGGTAATCACGATGTTTTGGGAAAACCTCGGCGATCCTGCAGATCGCATAGAGGTTGTAATCTACGAACAGCGTCCGCTCCTTTGTGTCCGGGGGAATATACGTTCCGTCGATCCAGTTTTTGAAGCCAACCGGACGAAACTCCAGCATCACCACCGTCGCGACCAGGAATGTAACGGCAGAGGTTGTCGTGAGAATGATCAGCTCCTTTTTCCGTCCGGGAGGCATCGCAAAGGTGTACCCGATGAGGAACGTTACGAGGTACGACGCAAACACATTCCGGGTGCCGCTCGTGAACCCGTAGAAGAGCGTGAAAGCGAAGGTGATCGCCACGAGCATCAACTGCGGTGCGGTGAAACGGTAGCGCCGCGCAAAGATGATCCCGGCTAGAGGCGGAATGAGATAGATGAAGAGCTGCAGCTCCACGAGCAGCGCCTTCCAGTCGCCCAGACGTCCACGCTGCCACGGCTGAGTGAACCGTGGCTCCATCATGTATTCCACCCAGAGGCCGACGTCGAAATCGACCGCGATGATCTGGTGAAAAAATCCAAGCACGAAGCTGCCCCAGAGCATAATCAGCAGCCAGCCAGCTGGGATCTCCCGGGTCATCGTCTCCGCGAAGGGCTGCTGCGCTGGGCGCCACAGGTGCCGCCCGATCAGGAGACCAGCCAGCCCGGTGAACACAGCGTACAGGCCGGTGTATGTCGACCTGATCGAGATCATCTCGTCGAAGTTCGGCTGAGGGAAAAAGAACTCGAACAGCGTGAGAAAGTAGAGCGCCGCGATCGCCATGACGTCCGCGCGAATCACGTTCTGCAGACCGCGACGGAGATCCATGAGAAAAGTCACGGCCAACGCGATCGCAGCGCCGATCGCTGCATAACGTGAAATCGCTGCCGGAGTGTTGCCTGTCAGAGAGGACGCCGTTGCGAGGAGAATCACGAGTGCCACGACTGTTCCCTCCGGTACCGCTTGTGGAGCCGTTTCACCCCATGGTCCGGAAATAGTCTCTGCCTGAGTTGAAGCCGCCGCGCCACTCTGCGGATACCCCCGTGCCGGTCCCTGGCCCGGAGAATGATTGGAGTACGTAGCCGCCCGCTTGAGCCTTTCTCTCGACCATTTGGTTTGGAAGCGCGGCAGCATGTCAGGTTCTGGGGATCGTCATCGCGATCCGGCTCTGCTCAATCAAGAGATCGGCCGGCTTTTTCCAAGCGAGATCTTCATGAACTCTCGTTGGATGATCCGCCCACCAGCGCAGTTCAGCCGCAAGCGCGGCGGAGTCGTGGACTGGCACCACGGAACCGTTTTCCCGGTGCCTCAGTAGATCCTTCGCTCCGACTCGATCACTCACCACGGCAGGGAGTCCACAGGCGAGAGCCTGCGGTACGACCAAACCGAACCCCTCTTCGAGCGATGGAAGCACGAGCACTGAGCCGGACCGGAACGCTTGTGCCAACTCCGCTTGTGACACCGCGCCGTGAAAGTGCAGCGGCACCGTCCCTGCATACTGTGCAAAATCGTGACCGGCTTCGCCGAGCACAGCACCGTAAAAATCCACGCGCCAATCAGCGCCGCCCGCGATCTCCAACGCACGCAGCAGAGTCCGTACTCCTTTCCTGAGCCCCGCCTGACCGGCAAAAATGATCCGGAAACCCGGCGGAGGTGGCGTGTTGTCCGGGGAGAACGGGGGATCGTCAGCTCCATACGGAACGAGCCAGATCCGATCGCGCGGCACCCCGAGTTGGATAAGTTGATCCCGTACCACGGTGGAAGCCACACAATGCCAGTCGGTCAGTGCGTACTCCTGATCTTCCCGGTCAAAATAGGCGGAATCGTACGGACACACTTCGCTCAGATGGAGGCCCACCCGCGCATATTCGGGCTCCATGATCCGTACCCATTCACGCACCGGTCCAGTTGCGTGGTTCAGAACCGTCCGAATTCCCTGCTTCTTTGCCGCTCGGAACGTTTCGAGACACTGCCCCGGCATACCGTGAATGAAATTACAGCTCTCGAGATGGCGTCCCACCCAGCGATCGAACCCATGATCCTGCCAGAGAAACAGCGAGCGTGAGCTTGGCCGGAGTTTTTCCGGCGCAAACTTCATCAGTCCATAGACCACATTCGTCCGAAGACTATGAGTCCGGACCCGCATTCCATCGGGCGCACGCAGTTTCCAGGCGGG
>CBINJX010000018.1:0-14774 GCA_966251085.1 uncultured Verrucomicrobiales bacterium | reverse complement strand
TGCCTGCATACGAGCCGGGGCCGAGACCGATAACGATTTGGTCCACCCGCGGTGCAATCCCTCGCACCTTTTCCAATACGACGAAAAGCGTGGAGCTGTGGCTTCGCTCTGAAGTGAAAATCTCCTGGAGTCGAATCTCGCCATCGATGAGTACGGCTACGCTGCCGCGGTTAGTGGAGGTGTCGATGGCGAGGGTGATCATGGCGCAGAGATATCCTCTGCTAAGCGGTGGGGGAAGTTTACGTTCTAACCCGAAGGATGCGGATTGCGGAACAAACATCCGATCCGCCATTCCACGGCTCTCAACCCTTAACCCTCAACTATGAACTTTCAATGGACCGGCTGCCATCCTCGTTGTGGCGAAAATAAAGCCACTTCGTACTTTTGGGGAGCAACTGGGGGAATTTGTCAGCCCATTCGATAGCCACGACGCCATTACCGTCCAGATAATCGTCCAAGCCGACGCGGATCAGTTCTAAGCCATTTTCGAGCCGATAAAAATCGAAGTGGTATAATGGCAGGCGCCCGTCGGTGTACTCGTTGATCAGTGTAAAAGTGGGGCTGGTGACTGCATCCGGATCACATCCGAGGCCGGCGGCGAGGCCTTTGATGAAATGCGTCTTGCCCGCACCGAGTTCTCCACAAAGTGCGATTACATCACCAGAGTGCAAGGATTCGGCAAATGCGCGGCCGAGGGCGAAAGTTTCAGTGGGACTGTGAGAAAGCATGGAAGGCGGGCTTACTTTGCAAAGTGATCGAAGCCCCGGGCGATTTTTGATTTTTGATTTTCGATTTTCGATCCGGTGAGAATGCCGATCTGCGTGAGAGCGAGGCGGGGGAAGCGGCGTTTCCATTCCCCACGGAGCGCATCGGCGCTGCGCGAGGGGAGCGTGAAAAGCAGTTCAAAGTCTTCGCCATCACTCAAGGCCTGCTCAACCGTTGCTCCACGCGTACGAGGGACCTTGTCTTCCCACAGTTCAAAACCGCACCCACTTGCTGCAGCGAGACGTGGGAGATCCGAGCCGATGCCGTCGCTCAGATCCATCATTGCTGTAAGCCGAAATCGCTCCACGAGCCAGCGCGCTTCCGGAACCCGCGGCATGAAATCGAGATGCTTCCCACTCGTGAACGATCCCCCAAGACGTCCGGTGACAAAGATTGCGTCGCTCGGTTTTCCACCGGAACGAAGCACACACCGTTTCCGTTCCACGGTTCCGGTGAGTGCGATCGAGAGAAACAACGGGCCGGGAGATCGGGACGTTTCACCACCGACGATCCCCACCTCGAAGTGCTCTGCCGCTTTGCGCATTCCCGCGTAGAGTTGCTCGACCCATGCAATTTTCGTCTCCGGCGAAGCTGCCAATGTAATCAATGCGTGCTGTGGGAGCCCTCCCATTGCGGCGATATCGCTGATGTTGCGGCAAAGTGCTTTCCATCCGACTCGGCGTCCGTCTTCTCCCGGATGGAAATGGATGCCTTCCACCACAGCGTCCGTCTTGAGTAGTTGCCACCGTTTGTCCCGTGAGCCACCGATCACCGCACAGTCATCCCCGATTCCCACCTGCACATCCTTCCCTTTCGGTAGCTTCCGTGTGAGCCGCGAGATCAGCTGATCTTCATCCAAGTCGCGCAGCGTGGGCGTTCCCATGGCTAGCTATTCCAATTGGCCACGATATACAGCAGCAGCAGATTCGCCGCATTGAACACCGCATGCATGCTGATCGGCACCAGGAGCGACCCTGTGCGTTCGTAGGCGATAATGAAGGTGAGAGCCAGGGCAAGGAGCCCGGGGAGTGATGCCAGGTTCACGTGTGAGGCGGCAAAGACTGCGGCGGTGAGAAATGCCCCAACACCCGCCCCCAAATATCGCTTCGCCACTGGGTAAAAGTAACCGCGAAACAGGACCTCCTCGCAGAGTGGTGCGACAATCACACCTGCGAACACGATCAGGAAAACCGTGGCGAGATCTCCTTCGCGTGAAACATCGCTGAACAGCCGCACGAGATCCTGTTCCTGGGCCTCGGCTCCTAGGATGTAGATCGTAATCGCATTGAAGAGTGCAACTGCCGGCAACGCGGCGAACAGCAGGAGAAAACCACGCCCGAAAGCCCGTGGAAATGTAAGTTCACGAATACCGAAAACCCTGAGCAGACCGAGTCGTCGCGCTCCCAGGAAAACAGCGATGCCGCCACCTAGCACGAGGAGAAAAATCACTCCCGGCAAGATCTGGTCCGGGGTCATCATCACCGGTTTATCGTTTGCCTGCAGCAGGCCATTGATCGCCAATCCGGTGAGCGCACCGCCTACGATCAGGGCCATCGGAAGATCCGGCAGACCTATCCACTCAGTGCGGACCTTGCCGCCCTCCCGTTGCAGCCGCACGAGGAGCTTGCCGTAGAAGAAAAACGACAGCGGGACCGTGATGAGGACCAGCAGTCCCACTATACTCAAGATGTATTCAGACACGCGGATTGAGCCCAGTAGGGATTAGGGATGTGAAGGATGCGGAGGCGCCGGGTTACGGTGCATAAAACCCAGGCAGGTAATAAAGACGCCCCGTCTCCAGTTTCGGCACGAGTGATTCGGCAATATTTACCTCCACCTTGGTGCTTTGACTTTGGCTCTGGCCCAGGAGCTTGAAGAGTTTTCCGAGACCGAAATGGGTTTCATACCGCACCACTCCGGCTCCTTTCGCCTTCGCGAGTTCCCGGGCCTTGTCATAGGCCTGTTCCACAGTACCGACAGCATCGATCAATTTATTGGCGAGCGCGTCCTTTCCGGAGAGCACACGACCGTCGGCGACACCGTTGCGGAGAGTCGCCTCATTGATCTTCCGCTCGCGCGCCACGATCCCGACAAACTTGTCATAGGTCTGCATCACCATTCCCTGTACATATTCCTTCTCCTCCTCCGTGAGTTGCCGTGAACCGCTGAGCAGATCCTTGAACTTGCCGCTCTTGAAAGTGACGGTCGAGACCCCGACCTTGTCCATTAGTTGCTGGTAATTCAGCGTCTGCATGATCACGCCAATCGAGCCGGTGAGCGTGGTTTCGTTGGCCATCAGATGGCTGCCCCCACAGGCGATGTAGTAGCCGCCGGAAGCAGCAAGTGACCCCATGTAAACCACCACGGGTTTTTTGGCTTCATCACGCAGCTTGCGAACCGCATCGTAGATCATATCGGAAGCCGTTACCTCGCCGCCTGGGGAATCCACGTACAGCACCACGCCTTTGACCTTGTCGTCCGTGGCAGCCTGCTGGAACTGGAGCTTCAGGTCTTCCACCATCGACTCGCCAATTGCACCTGGCTCGGCGGAAGAGATCATGCCACGCAGGTAAATCAGGGCGATCTTCTCATTGTTTACGCCCTTGCCGGGAGCGATGAGAGTTTCATCAAACTTCGGCAACCGGCGAGCGTTCGTAACCGATACGGTAGAAGTGCTGCGGGCGAAGAACAGAAAGTTGATGAACAAACTAAGTGCCAGCGCCAGGAAGAGGGCGACGGTAAGGCATCCAAGCCGGTTCTGTTGCATAGAGCGCGGAGCGTGGCGTAAGGCGGGGATGGCGGCAAGAGGGGAGTGGAGGGCGGAGGAGGTGAGGGGTGGGGCTGGCGCAGAGATCGATGCACCAGCACATGAGGCCTATTCGCCTTATCCGTCGCATGGGTCCTATGGGACGGACGGAGCGCCTTACGATGCCGAGGCGCTCCCAAAACGAAAATCGTCAGTAGCAGCGTTCCCGCAGCGCGTTAAACGCGCCCCCGAGGTGCTCCAGCAGCTTCATTGCGCTGAGCGATTCCACCGATTCCCCGCCGTGCGTTACAGCCAGTTCCGCTGCCCGGCCACAGAGCCATGCGCCTAGTTGGGCGCTTTCGTAGAGCCCTATCCTCTGCCCGGCGAGTGCTGCGAGTACCCCGGTCAGGACGTCGCCCATTCCACCGGTGGCCAGTCCCGGATTTCCCGTGCTGTTGTAAACGATGGCGCGGCCTCGCTCGCCGATGATGGTGCGCGCTCCTTTCAGTAGCAGCGTTCCCGGGTGACGCGCAGTCCAAGACTCCACGATTTCCGCACGGGAACGGTTCGCCAGATCCGGGGCAAGCCGGGCCATTTCGCCCGGGTGTGGTGTCAGCAGTCGCGGGCCGACTGCGGATTCGAGTGCGCTGAGATCCGTGGCAAGAATGTTGAGACCGTCCGCATCGATCACCATCGGCTGGGATGCATTCCGGATCAGTTCCAGTACTTCGTCGCGCCGGCTTTTTCCGAGTCCCGGGCCGAGAGCCAGAACGTCATGCTTTGATTCCAGTACCTCTGCGTAAGATTTCACCGGGTGCACCATCACCTCCGGCGTCGCTCCCATAGCGATCGGCAGGTATACATCCTCCGGGACATACAGCGAGACCAGGCCCGCTCCCGAGCGCACGCATGCGGCAGAGGTCATTACCGCCGCCCCTACCAGCCCGCGTGATCCTGCCACGATGCCGATCCGACCGTAATCCCCCTTGTGAGATTCGTACGGACGCCGGGGAAGCAGGGATGCCAGCCTTCCGCTAGAAGCGACGGCGGGTGCTTGTGCTTCTACTGATCCACGAATGCTCAAGTCCCGCAGAGGCAGAACAGAAAGTCGTCCAATAAAATCTGTGGCTCTATCGGCGAGCAGACCGCGCTTGGCAGCGCCGACGGTGAGCGTAAAATCCGCGATTACACACGCCCTGTCAGCCTCCCCCGTGTCGCCATTCAGCCCAGTGGGAATATCCAGGGCAAACACGGTGGCGTTCACATCCTTCCGCGCTGCATTGATTTCGCGGCACAGAGCTGAAATGGGATCGCGCAATGCACCCGTCGCACCGATTCCCAACAATCCGTCCAGAATCACCAGAGGGCCTGCCGGACGCTGCCAGCTTTCGCAGAGCCGCCCCCAGAGCGCTTCACCGCCCGGGGCGTGTTGATGACAGCGGCCCGCTTCATCAAATTTGCGCCGCGTAAGAGCGCTCCAGCTGTTGAGCGGGAATGCCGGTACGAGATGCGTCTCCCAACCCGCCTCTGCCAGGTGTCTCGCAGCCACGAGTGCGTCGCCGCCGTTATGCCCTTTACCAAATACCGCGATACACGTTCCCGGTTTGGGAAAGAACTGCTGTACTGCCCGGGCGATCTGCGCTCCCGCTTCGTCCATCAACGCCTCGGCAGAAATTCCATCAGCAAACGCGCGCTCCTCGAGCGCTTTCATTTCGGCACAGGTGAGAATCATCGGAGTGAAAAATACTTCACCCAGAATCGCGCGCCCAATCCACAAAGGTCAGCACTAATTCCTCCAGAGAGCCGGGATCACAGGCCCCGATCCATCTGTCATCATCGACATGACACATCAGCCAGCACTCCTTTTGCTTTTTCTCCACCGGCTCGAAAGGACGGCCATCCAGGGGCGTCCACGCGAGATTCACACGCAGGCGCCACCCCGGGTTGGGTAATGTTTCGATGAACACCCCATACGCCTGCTCCCATTCACCGTCGCATTGTGCAGTGTACCACGCCTGCAGTTCAGCGAAGGGATTGCGGGGAGGATTCATCGGCCAAGAGGTAGGCTCCTAAACTTAATCTTACTCGCAATCTTAATCTCACCCTCCTCACCCAGCTCTCCCGGAGGGGAGTAAGAATAAGAGTACGTTTAATTGAAGAGAACTTGCTCGCTATCGAGTGCTCACTTGTACATCGCGATCACCGCGTCGGCGAGCGCGTTGGCGAGCTTCTGGCGATGGGATGCCGACGAGCAGCGGGCGCCTTCTTTCCTGTTCGTAAGAAAGCCCAATTCCGCGAGCACAGCCGGCTTGCGGGTGTTCCGGATCACATAAAAGCCGCGACGGCGCACTTTACGATCCTCCGTGCCTGCCGCTTTGAGCACCCGCTTGTGCACGGCGGCAGCAAAAGCGGCGCTCTTGCTGTTGTAGTAGTAGGTCTCGATTCCGTTCGCGCCTTCGCGTTTGCCGGAGTTGAAGTGAATGGAAAGGAAAACGCAGTTGCTGATCCGGTTTGCTACCGCGCAACGCTCACGTAAGCCCACAAAATAATCGCCGCTCCGGGTCATCACCGTCTTGAAACCCGCGCTCTTCAGACGCGATTCCACCCGCTTCGCCACGTCCAGTGCATATACCTTTTCCGGATACTTCTGTCCGGGGATGCCACCGCGATCGTGCCCGCCGTGACCGGCATCGATTACGATGGTCGGACGCGCCGAGGCGAGCGGGGCGGCGGACGCGAGGACGGCACAGACGAGAAGGAACAGCAGAGCGAGTTTCTTCATGAAGGGAGGATGAATGGCTAGAGACTTACGGGAAAAAGCGCGGCGAACGTCAGCGTGCCTTTCAAGGTTTGCGAGTGGTTTTTCAGAGAAAATGCACGGAAGGCCCTTCAACTTAACCGGGGCGCAATGATCGGCATCGCCATCAATGGAAAAGCCGCCCTCCGGGGCACGGCCATCCTCGACTGGCGAGGGGGATAGCGTACCCTCGTCAACCGCATTGTGTACACGGTTTGTTAATGCGGCTTGGAACCTGCTTCTAGTCGGCTGTTTCCATCCCGCCTTCCATGAACGCCTCCCGCCAAAGATTGCTCGTGTGTTCCGCCATCTTTCTCTGGGTTGCTGCTATCTCTCTAGGTGCACGTGAGTTGCTGCATTACTCCCAAACTCCCGGAAAACTCGAGGTGACACCCGAGATGTGGCCCCCAGCCGGTGGTGATCGCATCGCGGACAGACCGTCGCTGGTGCTTTTTCTTCATCCGGAATGCCCGTGCTCGCGGGCCACTGTCAGGGAACTTACGCGAGTACTGACACGAACTCCCCGCAATCTGAACCTACTGGTTTATTTCCTGCAGCTCGATGATGAGAACTGGTCGGCTGAAAACAGCACCCTGTGGCGCTCGGTCGCCCGGATCCCCGGCGCAAAGCTGGCTCGTGACTCCGGTGGGAAGCTCGCCAAGCATTTCGGGGCGCATACCAGCGGGACCGTTCTTCTTTATGACAAGGAGGGGCGACTGCGCTTCCGTGGTGGAATCACCGGGTCGCGGGGGCAGGAAGGAAATAACGCGAGCGCGGAAGCCCTTCTAGCCAGCTTCCGTGAGGACAAAATCCAACCGGTTTCAACCAATGTCTTCGGCTGTTCTCTATTCTGAACCAGTCCCGAGGCCTACCAGTCCCGAAAAAAACGAGGGGCAAGGGCCGGCGGAATTTCATCCGGCGCCGACGAGAATGAGCGTGGCGGTACGTGCGGAGGATATCTATCGCCAGCAGCGCTTCGAGTCATCCCAGCGGGTGGATCGCTCCTTTGGGATCCTGATGCTTTTCCAGTGGTTGGCCTGTGTCGCAGCCGCGCTCTGGTTTTCTCCAAAGACTTGGGAGGGGACGGTGAGCGGAACCCACCTGCACGTCTGGATTGCCTGGCTGATAGGTGGGGCGATCACCTGCCTGCCGGTGATCATGATTGCCACCCGGCCGGGGGAGACGGTGACGAAGCACGTCGTGGCGGTCGGTCAGATGCTGATGTCGGCGCTTCTGATTCATGTAACCGGAGGCCGGATCGAGACGCATTTCCACATCTTCGGCTCGCTTGCATTCCTGGCATTCTACCGTGACCCCAAGGTGCTGATCACGGCCTCGCTCATCGTGTCGCTGGATCATTTCATTCGCGGCGTTTATTGGCCGCAATCCGCCTTTGGAGTCGTGGTGGCGAATCCGTGGCGATGGCTGGAGCACACGGCATGGGTGATCTTTGAGGATGTTTTCCTCATTATCTCGATTCGGCAGAATCGTCAGATCCTGCTCGATATGGCACAGCGTCGTGCTGAGTTGGAGGAGGCCAAGGAATCTGCGGAACGTGCAAACCGTGCCAAGGATGACTTCCTCGCGGTTCTCTCCCACGAGTTGCGAACCCCACTGACGCCGGCGCTCGCAGCGCTCTCAGCCATGGTGAACGATGAGGAGGTCTCGCGCGAAATCCGAGAGGAGCTTCGCATGATCCAGAGGAACGTAGAGATGGAAGCTCATCTGATCGATGACCTTCTCGACCTCAGTCGGATTGGATCGGGCAAGATTCAGCTGAATGAGAGTTCGGTGGACCTGCATGCGATTCTCACTCATATCCTGGAGACGTCGCGCCCCGAGTTGCTGAAGAAGCGGCTCACGATCGGACATGCATTGAACGCGAAATTGCCATGGGTGCGGGGTGACAGCTCGCGACTGCAGCAGGTGTTCTGGAACCTGTTGAGAAATGCGATGAAGTTTACCCCGGAAGGGGGCTGCATCGTCGTCCGAACCACGGATCTGGGTGAGAGGATCCGCGTCGATGTGACCGATACGGGGATTGGGATTCCGGATGTTGTGATTGCAAAGCTATTCCGCCCCTTTCAACAGGGAGGTGAGTCGGTGACGCGCAGATACGGTGGCTTGGGACTCGGGCTCTCGATCTGCCGTGGGATTATTGAAATGCATCAGGGAACCATCCGCGCCCAGAGTGCGGGTGAGGGGAAAGGTGCAACATTTTCCGTCGAGTTGCCGGTACACGCGACTTGCCCGGTGACGGAAGAACCTCCTGCCGAGGTGCAGGCGCCTTCTGCGAAAAATTCGCAGCGGATCCTGCTCGTGGATGATCATGCCGATACCCGGCGAACACTCGCTCGGTTGTTGGCACGCGCAGGCTATCAGGTCACCACTGCAGAGAGCGTCGGCACTGCATTGCAGAGAGCGATGGAGTCGAAATTTGACCTCGTCGTCAGCGACATTGGTCTGCCGGACGGCAATGGCCGCGAGTTGATGAGTGCGTTGAGTACTCAATTCGGCTTGAGAGGCATTGCCTTCAGCGGTTTCGGGATGGAAGGAGATGTCCGCCAGAGCCTGGATGCAGGATTCTGTGCGCACCTGACAAAACCGGTCGATTTCGAGCGCCTGAAGAATGAGATGGCCCGTGCATTGGGGTTCGTGAAGGCGGCGTAGTGGGAGTGGCGGGGGAAGGGGGAGTAATCAGTGAGTCAGTAATCAGTAATCAGTTCGGGAGTTGCCTCGTTGCCGAGTCCGATCCACTGCTCCACTGCTCACTTTTCGGCTCTCTTGCAGCCCCGCCGATCTCTCGTGATCCCTCGTGCATCTCTGGAAACAGACCGGCGGTTTCCAGAAACCCACCGGCTGTTTATAGAAACACGCCCGCTGTTTCTGGAAACACTCCGAGGGTTTCTAGAAACCCAGCCGCGGAAAATAGAAACCCGCTGGCTGTTTCAGGAAAGGCAGCGGCGGTTTCCAGAAATACCCGGCGCATTTCTAGAAACACTCTGGCGGTTTCTAGAAACACCGCGAGCTGAACTCAGTTACCCCTGGAGTGTTTCTAGAAACCCTTCAGGTAGAACTGAGTTACCCCTGAAGCCGTTCTAGTTATCCCTGGAGGTGAACTCAGTTCCCCTCCAGGTGTTTCTAGAAACACTCAGACCTGTTCTAGAAACCGCCCAAGTATAACTGAGTTACCGCCGAGGTGTTTCTAGAAACCGCCAGAGGTGAACTGGTGGAATTTTGGGGCGTTCCGGGGGCTGGGATGAAACATTTTTGGTAAGAATTCCGGCAAAAAGCGGACGTTCGCGATCGAAAACTCTCAGCCGTCGAGGAGGGTGAGCGTGTGCAAGTTCCTGTGCCCCCACTCCGCACTCGGCACTTTTCGCGGAGTGACCTAAGATCCGTTGTCCCTTCCGAATTTTCCCCCTGCTATGAAGCGGTTCGCCCTTGTCCCCCTCCTTGCTGGCGTCCTGCCGGTGCAATTGCTTGCACTGGAGCAGAAACCAGTGGATTTCGCCCGCGAGATCCGGCCGATTCTTTCGGATCACTGCTTCGCCTGCCATGGCCCTGATACCGCCAAACGCAAAGGCGGACTGCGCCTGGATGAAAAGGAGTCGGCGTTTTCGCCCGCAAAATCCGGAGACATCGCCATTGTTCCGGGGAAGCCCGAGGAGAGTCAGCTCCTCGTCCGTGTTGCCTCGACGGATAAAGACGAGGTGATGCCTCCACCGGATGAGCACAAGAAGCTGAAACCGGAACAGGTCGCCCTGCTCCGGCGCTGGATCCAAGAGGGGGCGCCGTACGCAGGACATTGGGCGTTCGAGCCGGTCGCGGAGCCTGCTGTTCCGGAGGTGAAGAATGCCGCATGGCCACGCACCCCGATCGATCGTTTCGTGCTGGCACGCTTGGAACGGGAAGGCTTGAACCCGTCACCAGGGGAGGAAAAAGCGCGACTGCTGAGACGGCTCTCTCTCGATCTAACCGGGTTGCCACCGAGCATCGAAGAGGTGAATGCTTTTCTCAGCGACAGCAGCCCTGAGGCCTATGAGAAGGCGGTGGATCGCCTTCTTGCCTCTCCTCACTTTGGGGAGCGCCTCGCGACTCCATGGCTGGATCTCGCCCGTTTCGCAGACACGGCGGGCTACCATAACGACTCACTACGCGACATGTGGCTATGGCGGGAATGGGTGATTAGCGCATTCAATACGAACAAGCCGTTCGACCAGTTTACCATCGAGCAGCTGGCCGGTGATCTGATCCCGAATGCGACGATCGATCAAAAAATCGCGAGCGGGTTTCATCGCAATGTGATGACCAGCGATGAGGGAGGCATCATCGATGCGGAGTATCTGAATCTCTACATCGTGGACCGGGTCAATACGACGGGCGTCACGTGGCTGGGCCTGACTGTCGGGTGCGCGCAATGCCACGATCACAAATACGATCCGATCACCGCGCGGGATTATTACCAGCTTTACGCCTTTTTCCATAACGTGCCGGAGAATGGCAAAGACGGCGTCCGCGACCGTAACCCTTCACCGGTCCTGATGGTGTTGCGCACGGACGAGGAGAAAGCCAAATGGCAGAAAGCGCAGGATGATCTCGCTCAGGCCCAGACGGAAGTGGATCTGCTGAAAGCTGGTTTCGAGGCCGAGTTCAAGAAGTGGTTGGATGAGGAGCCGAAGAAGGAGAGGCCGGCGGAGCCCGCGGGAGTGATCGGTGCTTTCAATCTGGATGGCGCGGCAAATGGGGTGGATGGGGCAGGGAAGCCCATCGTTGCTCGGCTCGTGGGAGAGCCGAAGTGGCCGGGGGACGGACGCACGAGTAATTGCTTCCGCTTTGAGCCGGGCGGTGCATTGGAGGCGGACAATGTGTTCGCATTCGAACTGAACGAAGCTTTCAGAGTAAGTGCGTGTATCCTGTTGAAAGGCGGCGCAACCGGTCACCTCTTCGGCAAGCTCGATGGAGCGCCCGGATACCGCGGTTGGCGTATCGAGATGCATGACCGCCGCTTCAACATTCAGCTCATCTCCGAGTGGGACAAGAACGTCGTCGAGCTTCGCACCAAGGAGCAGTTCCCGGCCGACAAGTGGCATCACGTTCTGCTGACCTACGACGGATCGAGCAAAGCGGCCGGTGTGAAGCTGATCATCAACGGCAAGGCTGTCGCATTGGATACCCGCAAAGACACACTCTCCGGGACAATCGTCACCGCTGCGCCATTCCGGATCGGTGGCAACGGCAGCCAGATTACCGCACGCGTGGACGACCTCCGCATCTACAACCGCGCGCTCGCTGCTGAGGAAGCCGCTGTGCTGGTGGCGCTGAGCAATCGCACCCTTTTGGACATTCCTGCCGATCAGCGCACCGAGGCACAGAAGCAGGAGTTGAAGTCATCCTTCCGCACGGTGGTTTACACCGCTTTGGGAGAAGCCGAAGCGCGCCTGACAACCGCTCGGGAACACAAGAATCGCACCGAGCGCGAGATGCCGAATACGATGGTGATGGAAGAGATGGCAAAGCCTCGCGACACCTTCATCAAAGAGCGGGGCGCCTACGATAAGAATGGCGAGAAGGTCACAGCGGCGACACCTGCGTTTCTGCCGCAGATCCCGCCCCGCCCGGATGGCAAACCGCTCAACCGTCTGGATCTCGCAAACTGGCTGCTTTCCAAGGATCACCCGCTCACCTCGCGGGTAACAATCAACCGCTGGTGGGCGATGCTCTTCGGCACCGGTCTCGTGAAGACGGCAAACGATTTCGGGAACCAGGGCGAATGGCCGAGTCACCCGGAACTGCTCGACTGGCTCGCGGCGGATTTCATGAAGGATTGGAACGTGAAACGCGTGCTCAAGCAGATGGTGATGAGCGCGACTTACCGGCAGTCGAGTGTCGTTTCAAAGGAACTGCTCGAGCGCGATAGCGAGAATCGTCTGTTGGCCCGCGGCCCGCGTCAGCGGCTCGATGCGGAGTTCATCCGTGATAACGCGCTCGCGATTGGAGGTCTGCTGAATCGGAAGCTCGGCGGAAAGAGCGTCAAGCCGCCGCAGCCTCCGATGATCTGGGAATCCAACGACCTGAGCAGTGATGGGAAACCGGTGAAATACGAACGCACCACCGGCCTGGAGCAGTATCGGCGCGGGCTCTACGTGTATCTCCGTCGGTCCACGCCGTACCCATCGTTCATCGCCTTCGATGCAACGAACCGGGAGGTTTGCACTGCGACCCGCGCCCGGACCAGCACACCGCTGCAGTCGCTCGTTCTCATGAACGATCCGGTCTATGTCGAGGCGGCCCGTGCATTCGCGCAGAGGGTGATCAAGGAAGGTGGCTCCGATGCCGCGTCGCGCCTGAACTACGCATGGCGTCTGGCCCTGGCGCGTCAGCCGAGCGCGGAGGAACGCGCAATCCTGGAGCGCACCTTACACGAGCAGTTGGCGAATTATCAGGAGGACAAAGCCGGTGCGGAGAAGCTTCTGAAGATTGGTGATCTTCCGGTGCCGGAGGGCTTTGATATGAGTGAACTCGCCGCGTGGACTGCGGTCGGCAATGTGATCCTCAATCTGAACGAAACGATCACCAACTGATCCTCTCTGACGATTTCCTCAATGACTAATACAGTAGAACAGCTCGAGGTACATATTCACGCCACACGCGACGAAATGGGACGCGCCGCAGCGGCGGATGCGGCTGCAGCGATCAACCGTGCGCTCGCCTCGCGCGGTGACGCGCGTGTGATTCTCGCCAGCGCTCCTTCCCAAAATGAACTGCTGGAGCATCTGATCGCGGCAGCGGTGGATTGGTCGAAGGTGACCATTTTCCACATGGATGAATATGTCGGACTGGACGCACAGCATCCGGCCAGCTTCCGGCATTATCAGCAGGAGCACGTGCTTTCCAGGATTCAACCCCGCGCCTTTCACGGCATCCGGGGTGAATCTCCCGACAGTGAAGCGGAATGCAGGCGCTATGCGGCATTGCTGGCGGAGGCTCCCATTGATGTGGTGTGCCTCGGGATTGGTGAGAATGGACATCTTGCATTCAATGATCCACCAGTTGCCGACTTCGATGATCCGGCGCTCGTGAAGGTGGTGGAGCTGGATGAGATCTGCCGTCAGCAACAGGTGAACGATGGTTGTTTTTCTGATCTCGATGTCGTTCCTCGTCATGCGATTACGCTGACCATTCCAGCTTTGCTGGGGGGAGGGGATCTGATCTGCGTCGTTCCCGGCCCGCGAAAGGCGGCGGCAGTGCGCGCTACCTTGCAAGGCCCTGTGGATACAGCGTGCCCCGCGAGCATTCTCCGACGGCACCCCAGCGCGCGGCTGTATCTGGACACCGCATCGGCGTCAGCTCTTTGAGCAGGCGGCGCCTCGTCACTCCGCTTTCCATTTGCTGCGTCGATCGCTAACTCTCCACGCATGCAGTCCCACCCCAAACTCGCCATTCTCACCGACGAAGTCTCCCAGGACCTCGATGCTGTGATTCGTTTCGCACAGGAGTTCAATCTCCCCGGCATTGAACTGCGCAGCCTGTTCGGAAGAGCGTTCAAGGATCTCACCCGGGACGACATCCAGCTCGTACGCGATCGTTGCCGCGATACGGGGCTGCAGATTGCCGGCTGCGCCTCGCCGGTTTTTAAGTGCGATCTCGATTCCCTCACGGACATTGCGACTCACGTTGATATGTTCCGGCGGGCTGTGGACACGGCCGTGACACTGGACAGCGATTTGGTCCGTGTCTTCGTGTTTCTTCGCCGCTCAAATCCCGCCACTTCCGATGATCTCCGTCGCGCGGCGGATCACTTCCATCCGCTGCTCGAGGCCGTGCGTGGTACGAACGTGCGTGTCGGTGTGGAAAATGAGGCGAGTTGTATCGTGGCGACTGGTGCGGAAACGCGTGAATTCATGAGCCACCTGCCGCGAGATCCGCAGCTCGGAGTCGTCTGGGATCCGTGCAATGTGCTCTATGTCGATGGAATCAACGATCCCGTGCACGACGACTTCCCGCTCGTGCGCGATCGGGTGATCCATGTTCATTTCAAGGATGCCTCTCGAGATGGCACACGCGCGGCGCAGACCTGCGTGGAGCTGGGAAGAGGCGGGATCGATTTCCCCGCGCAGATCGCTGCGTTACGCGCCATGAACTACTCCGGCTGGATCACGCTCGAGACGCATTGGCGCACTGTCGCGCTGGATCCCGAGACTCAACATCTCCCGGCGGGCTACAGCTTCTCGGCAAACGCGGAACCGGCGAGCCGGATTTGCATGGCGAGACTCCAAGAGTGGGTAAACGCGTAAGTCAATGTACGGACTCACTCCAGGCGCGGACTCTCGCGATACAGTCACTCTCCGGGCCAGGCACTACCGGACCGGGGCGGTGGAACGGTTTATCTTTTCCGGTGGCCAGTTGCTTTCACGCGAACGCGTGCCGGACGATCCAAGTGTGGAGCTCGTTTTCGGCCCGGGT